>JBIIXH010000011.1:0-12064 GCA_044338475.1 Rhodoluna sp. | reverse complement strand
GGAGCCTGGATACCCGCTGAACGCAATTTCTTGGTGACGCTGAAGCCGTTCATGTCAGGAAGCATGACGTCCAGCAAGATGATGTCTGGCTCGGACTCGGTAACTGCAGCAACTGCGGCGGTGCCATTGGCAGCTGTTTGAATATCGAAGCCGGCAAACCGCAGGCTGGTGGCAAGCAAGTCTCTGATATTGGGCTCGTCGTCGACGATTAGAACTCGGGTTTTTGTCATGCCCCAAGTGTCTCAGTTTTGTCTGAAAGAAACCTGAGAGTTAGTTGAGTGCCCTAAAAGCTTCCAACGTCAAGGATTTTGTAGCTATAGCCCTGCTCAGCTAGGAACCGCTGGCGGTTCTGGGCAAAGTCCTGGTCCACGGTGTCTCTTGCGATAAGCGTGTAAAAGGAGGCAGTTCGGCCGTCGGCCTTGGGGCGCAGGAGTCTTCCCAGGCGTTGGGCTTCTTCTTGCCTGGATCCGTAGGAGCCAGAGATCTGGATGGCTACCGATGCTTCTGGTAAATCAATCGAGAAATTTGCCACTTTAGAAACCACCAAAGTGGGCTCTGAACCATCCCGGAATGCTTGGAACAGTCTTTCTCTTTCACTAACTGGAGTCTCGCCAGTGATTTTTGGAACGCCAAGCAAGTTTGCCACTTCATCAATTTGGTCCAAGTACTGACCAATGATTAGGGTCGGTTCACCCTGGTGCCGCTCAAGAAGTTTTTGAATGACTGGAATCTTAACCTGAGAGGTCGCAGCCAACCGGTAACGCTCATCTTGTTCTGCGATTGCGTAATTCAATCGTTCCTGCTCTGGAAGGTCAACTCTGATCTCGAAACATTCAGCAGGGGCTATGTATCCTTCGGATTCAATCTCTTTCCATGGTGCATCGAAACGCTTTGGACCAATTAGTGAAAACACGTCGCCTTCTTTACCGTCTTCACGAACCAATGTTGCGGTAAGACCTAGTCTTCTTCGCGCTTGCAAGTCAGCGGTCATCTTGAAAATTGGTGCCGGTAGCAAGTGGACTTCGTCGTAAATAATTAGTCCCCAGTCTTTTGCATTTAGCAATTCAAGGTGGGCATACTCACCCTTACGCTTAGCGGTAAGAATCTGGTAGCTCGCGATGGTGACAGGCTTGACTTCCTTTATTGAACCGGAGTATTCACCGATTTCAGATTCGGTCAATGTGGTGCGCTTGAGAAGTTCTGCACGCCACTGTCTCGCGGCAACGGTGTTAGTCACAAGAATCAACGTGTTGGTTTTGGCTTTTGCCATGGCAGCCGCACCAACAATTGTCTTGCCCGCACCACATGGCAACACCACAACTCCAGACCCGCCATCCCAGAATTTGCTGACTGCCTTGGTCTGGTAATCACGGATACCCCAGCCGGTTTCATCCAGGGCGATTTCATGGGGGGTGCCTGGGGTATAGCCAGCTAGATCCTCAGCTGGCCAGCCGAGTTTTAGAAGCTCCTGCTTGAGTTGGCCTCTAGCGAAAGGCTGCACCTCAAAGGTGTCCTCGGAGAGCCTAGATCCAAGCAACGAGGCTATTTTTGCCCCTCTTGAAGCCTCCAGCAAGATAGCTGGTGAGGTGCAGGTAAGCAAAAGAGCACCCTCGGAATCCCTTCGAATAACGAGCTTTCCGTAGCGGTCCATGGTTTCTTGGATGTCTACTCGAACCGATGAAGGAATGGCAAATTTTGCATACTTATCCAAAACCCCAAGCACATAGTCACTGTCGTGCCCTGCAGCCCTGGCGTTCCATAAGCCAAGTTTTGTGATTCGGTAGGTGTGGATGTGTTCGGGGGCTCTCTCTAGTTCGGCAAAGATAGCTAGATCGTGTCGGGCATCCGATGCCTGCGGGTGGTTTACCTCTAGCAGCGCTGTTTTATCACTCTGAACAATTAGCGGACCTACGCTCATTGCTAACCAATCACAATCGATGTAATGGCGCTAACCGGAAGAGTTCTTTCGATGTCCGCTTTGCGATCTCTTGCCCGCAACCGACCATTAGCTAAACCGATTGGCTCAAGAACAAAATTCATTACTTTTCCGTTGGCGCTGATCTCAACTAGAAGCAGGCTCTTTGAAGCCAAGGCTAATTGGATTTTTCGATCAACATCAGATTCGGGTGCTTGATCTGCTATTTCTATATCTTGTTTCCGAAGTCTTGCCAGCTCATCTTCAAACATGGCGGCATGTGAATTGTTCTTGTGCGAAGCAGACGGAGCGATTACCTTTCCGTCTCGGTCCAACCTAATGGCCAAGTATCCACAATCTCTGAGAGCGTGATACAAAGTCTCGGCCTCCAACAAGGAGACAATCGCCCCGTCAGATTTTCTAAGGCCAAAGCTCTTCAGCTTAGAGTCCATAAGGATCTGTGTTGCGAGCAATTCATCAGTTGAGATTAATTTGGAACCAGTTTCTTGCGCTGTAATCTTTAGGCGCCCGAACCTAGCGGCGGTTTCAGAAATTAGGTAATCCACTGGCTGCGGGATAGCACTCCCAGAGAGCTTTTCAAGCAGGTTTCTTATCTGTTTTTCGGTCAGGCCTTCTTCGAGCCCGCAGTTAATACTTAGGGGCGAGATTCGGTAGCCGGTAGCCAGCCCGATGTTCTCTGTGTCGGTGAACTTCCGAAGCTCAATTTCAAGCGCGCTAGCCAGAGGCCCTGGGGCAATAATCGACAGGTCAGCCTGAACGATTATTCGGTCCTGCTGGGCTGGAAGCCTTTTATCCACGGTCTTTGCGGCAAGCGCCACCTTTCCAGTTAGGACTATTGCGAGCCAGCTCGCCGCAAAGCCATTGGCTGATAACCCAATGGCATCGGCAAGCTCGGCCACTCTAGCGATTCTGGACTGAGCCGAAGCATTCACTAGGGGAAAGCTTGAACCCACTATTTCCACAAGAGATTTGGTCGGATTTTGGGCAAGCTGCAGTGCTAACTCTTTTGCACCCGCTGGCCCCAAGTTCGCTAGCCATGCATTAGCCAAAACCTGCCACCGGGATTTTGGGTCAGATGCTATCCAGCTATCGGCTAAGTCGGTGGGGTGGAATCGCTTTTCAGTAATTGCTACGACGCCAGAAACTTTTGCCAGTTCGACAATTGCCTTTACATATTCTTTTGACTTTCCCAGGTGACTTGATAGTCGTTTGACATCAGGTAGACCCATGGAACCTTTGGATACTTCTCGAACGTAGTGCTGGTCAAGACTGAATATTAACTCGGTCACAGATTGCATGGCCTCAAAAGCGTGAATGCCGCAATCGCGGTCAATAGATTCTTGATCAGGAGCAACTTGTTCTTCGGTGACAATTCGAAGCGATGCGGTTCTCGGGTTTTCTTTGAGGCGCTCGGCTAGCCAATCGTAGACAACCGGCTCTTTGGCGCTCCAGACCAAAAGATCGCTGGCTAGAAAACTAACTTGTTCTTTAGATACTTTTTCTTGAGCCAGCAGAGAGCGCAGTGATCCAATTTCTGAATTGGACATGCTCGAAACAATAAGGGCCTGTGATTTTGGAGTTAGCACGGCTTGGGCGAGGTCAAAAAAGTCTTTGAACTCAGCAAGTGAAAGCGAGCGCTCGTGAACCAAAATGCTTAGTGCCGCGTCGTCTGCAGATCTCAGGGCCAGAGCTAACCGGTATAGATCACTCACTGCTTGTTCTCGCGCCCTTTCCTTCTAACGGAAAGAACTAACAAAACCAGCACCAGAACAAAGCCGAGTGGAAGGGCAATAAGAGGTATCTGAGCGAAAATCGCCAAATTGCTAGTTTCCCCAAAGAAGCTTCGGACCAGGGTTATCACGATCGATAACAATGAGAGGCCAATAATGCTGGCTCCCATGTAGGCAAGAACAGTCTCCAGCCGGGAAGGTCCAGAAGGCTTGGATTTAGTCATCCTTCTAGGATACCCCTGACTTAGGAGCCTAAGAAGGGCAGTAGTTTTTATGCTGCCGCACTTGGTAAAATGGAGAACCCTGAGAAAGAGGTAGTCATGCCAACCGGCAGAGTGAAATTCTTCAACGAAGAAAAAGGCTTTGGTTTCATCGAATCCGATGAGGGCCAAGAGGTCTTTTTGCACATCAGCGCTCTTCCAGCTGGAGTGACTCAGGTTACCGCTGGGACAAGAGTCGAGTTCGGCATTGTCGACGGCAAAAAGGGAGCTCAGGCACTATCTGTACGTGTCCTGGAAGTCCCACCTTCTCTGGCAAAGATGTCTAGAAAACCTGCCGATGAGATGTCTGTAATTGTTGAGGATCTTATTCGTCTACTCGACAACATCAGCGGAGGCCTAAAGCGCGGCAAGCAGCCTGAAACTGCCCAGAGCCAAAAGATCGCCACCTTGCTTCGCAAGCTCGCCGACGAGCTAGATGCTTAGGCTACTAAAAAAGCCTGCGCATCAAGCCCTAGCCGATAAAGCAGCTAAAGAGACCGCTCCAGCAAATGGGGTTGGAAAGTTTCTTGGAACAACAAGCGAAGACAAAGCCACCACAAGCTACCGATTTGAATCCAAGCTGACTGGCTATGTTGGTTGGGAGTGGAACGTAGTTATCTTTCAGGCTAAGAAATCAGATGCCGCAACTGTGTCTGAGGTTGTTTTGCTTCCAGGAAAAGAATCCATCGTTGCCCCTACTTGGGTGCCCTGGTCAGAGCGTAGGGCAGAGATTGAAAAGAACAAGGACGAGCAGTTACCTGCTTCGGACCTTGAAGTAACCGTAGATTCCGAGGCAGATACCAAAGACACAGGTAAGCGCCCACCAATCGGGAAGAGGCTGCGCAAGCGTCTGGCCAAAAAGAAGGATAAGAAATAGCGCCACTGCCCAAATAGCGGTGAAGATAATTACCGCCAACCCGGCATTAGTCTCAATCGGCTCAGGATCGGGCTTGCGATCTGCTTCTTTAACGCGAAACCTAATCAAGAAAGCGCCTCCACCACAAAGTCAATACAGGCAGTTAGTGCCTCAACGTCAGCTTGCTCGGTTCCCACAAAGGTAGCAACCCTAATTTGGTTTTTACCCATGTTGCGGTAAGGGTCAACATCGACAATCCCATTTGCTCTTAGAACCCGAATCAATTCGACGGAATCGACCGCTGAATCAAATTCCAAGGTCACGACAATTTGGGATCGGTGGTCTGGGTTGGAAACAAAGGGTGCAGCCACGCTCGAAGCTTCGGCCCAGTCGTATAAGAACTTCGAGCTTGCCTTCGTCTTTGCATCTGCCCACTTCAAGCCACCAGATTCGTTGATCCACTTAACTTGCTCATTGAGAAAGAACAGGGTAGCGATGGCAGGGGTATTGAGGGTTTGGTTCAGCCTTGAGTTAGTGATTGCAGTCTTGAGGGACAGAAACTCTGGGATGTATCGATCCGAAGCAGCTATCTTTTCTACCCTAGCTACCGCCTCCGGGGAAAGTAATGCTAGCCAGATTCCGCCGTCAGCGGCAAAGTTCTTTTGCGGGGCAAAGTAGTAAGCATCTGTGTTGCGAGCATCAAAGTCCATGCCACCGGCGGCTGAAGTGGCGTCGGTTAGAAACAGGGCCCCACTGTCTACCCCTGCCAGCCTTTCTACTGGGGTAATAACACCAGTCGAAGTCTCGTTTTGTGGGTATACATATGTATTCGTTAAAGAAGTAGCAACGAGGTCGGACCTGGAACCAGGTTCGGCTTGCTGAACAGATAGCTCACCCAGGAAAGGGGCCCGAAGGCACTTGGCGAATTTAGAACTGAACTCCCCATGAACCAGGGCCTGGGAGTTACCCTGCGCAAGGGAATACGCTGCCGCATCCCAAAAGGCTGTTGAACCGCCGTTCCCAAGCACAATCTCATAGCCAGCCGGTGCCCTAAACAGCTCAAGTAGGCCTTTTTGGACTTCCGCTACCAGGTTTTTGATTGGGGCTTGGCGGTGGGAGGTGCCCATCAGGGCCGCACCTGTGGTCCCGAATTCGGCCATCTGTTCGGGTCTGAGCCTGGACGGCCCGCAGCCAAAACGCCCGTCTTTAGGCAGAAGTTGGCTCGGAATCTGTATTTCTGGCATGTCAACAGCTTAGTAGTCTGCGAGTTTGCTCAGAACGAGAGCCGTTTTTGAGCTGATTGGAGTCATCGGTTAGACTAACCCAGCAGTCGAAATCAACCTATTTCGATGGTCGGATCTGAGATGCTTTGAGCCTGAACTCAGATCTTTAGAACTAATAGTTTCGATTCAGGATTGATTTCCAAAGGAAATCTCTAGAGCAACGCGGAGGTAGCAGCTTTGGCCAGTAATGGTGCAGGCAAACACAGAGCAGACGTTGAGATAAACGTCTTAGAGTCTTTTGAGATTCGCTCTAGACGCTCGGTGCGCGAGGCCGAAAAAGCTAAATTAGCCAAATCTTCTAGACGCGCTCGCAAGGCCATGATGCGCATGGAGGCAAAAGCCCTAAAGCGTGAGCGTGACCTTCAAAAGCCACTGAGCAAGATTTCTTCGCAGGGAAGACTGCGCAACAACCAAACTTTCAGAACAGCAATTACGATGCTGACCGCATCGGGTTTATTCGCCACCGCTGCTTTGCCGGCATATGCTTATGACCCAGAGATTGCAGCCATGGCTAGGTTCACCACCACCAACCCTGATGATGTGATTCAAACCGAAGGCACCCAGGATCTAACCGTGGCTGCTGCCAACACTGTCCAGTTTGTTCGAGGCGAGTATGCATCAAAGAACGCTGCTTTGGTTCTTCGCCAGCAGACCATTAGTAACTACCGTGCCTACACCGGACCAAGCGCTGCCGACTATGTGAAGAACCCACCGTTTAGCACCATCAGCTCAGAGCAGGTTCTGCAAGTAGCGGCCCAGTACGTTGGAACCCCATACATCTTTGGTGGCGCCAACCCTCGCGGCTTTGACTGCTCTGGTTACATCATGTTTGTCTTTGCTCAGTTTGGAATTCCATTGCGTCACGGAGTTACCGCTCAGGCCCGAGCCGGAATCATTGTTTCCCCAGAGGACGCAAGACCTGGTGACCTAGTTATTTGGAATGACCACGGACACAGTGGAATCTATGCCGGAAACGGCCAGTTCTATCACGCCCCACAACGTGGAGATGCCGTAAAGCTCGCCCCAATATTCGCTGGCGGTCACTACTTTGTTCGACTGGGCACCAGCTAAAACACCTCCAGGATTTGAATAAATCTGGTTTTTGTTTGGGCTAACCTATAGCTAGCTAGAAGTTGTCATCCAATTGAAGGGCTAGGGGTTTTGATGAAGAGCATGCTTCCCAAGTACTGCTTCCAATCTCGGCAACCCGAGCCCATCGGTTCGATATCGGGCCAGTAAAACGCGTCGTCATTTATGACGGCGCTTTTTTTGTGCCCAGGCAATCAAACTAGCTAACCGAACGCCCACAATCCGTGTGGGTCAATTCGAAAGGAACTTGAATGAGAACTTTGGTACTAAACGCAGGCTACGAGCCCCTTGCCGTGGTGAGCTTCAAACGAGCCATTATTTTGGTGCTAAACCAAAAGGCCACCGTTTTGGCCCAGGCCGGAAACCACCTAGTAAGAAGTGCAACTTCGGAGTACAAGCTGCCTTCCGTAATCTTGCTCTCTCGTTACGTCAGGATCCCAGGCTCAAGGGTGATTCCGGTTTCGCGACGAGGCGTGCTCAGAAGAGATGCTCACCGCTGTGCTTACTGCCAGCGTTCTGCCTCCACCGTGGATCACGTTCAGCCCCGATCTAAAGGTGGAGACGATTCTTGGGAAAATCTGGTGGCTTGCTGCCTTCGGTGCAACAACAAAAAAGGCGATCGCACCCTTTCGGAAATGGGCTGGACTCTAGATTTCACACCTCGGATGCCGGCTGGAACCATTTGGATGGTTCGAGGCACCGAAAGATTTGAACCAGAGTGGGATCCGTATTTGGCTTTTGCTAACGCTGCCTAAAGTGACCCCGAGAAGAATCGAACTTCCGCACAAGGTTTAGGAAACCTCTGCTCTATCCACTGAGCTACGGGGCCAGAACTATCAAAGATACCTCAACACAAGGCGGGGTAGCCAAGAATCAAGGGGCCTCAAAGTTAGTCTTGACTCATGACCGATTTTCTAGACACCCAGGATGATCGGACCACGCCTACACTGGAGCAATTGTTTCTAGAAATCAATCAAATTGGTGGCACTGATCCGCTTAGCCATTTTACGAACAACAGCTACGGACAGGTAAATCTTGAAAAGGCTCACCCCGGAGGCCTTGCTCAGTTTGTCACCGGAAGGCCGACACTTTTATCTAACCTAATCCGCGACTCCCTTTCTTTTTCCAGGGCTTACTCCGCCGCGAATCGGATAAAACACAAGCAAGACTTGCTATCTGAACAATTTGGCATAGAGAGCCTTTACCTAGCTAGCGGACTAGTTGACTTCGGAGCAGACGGCCACGAGCTTCGGATGCCAATTCTGCTTTGGCCAGTGAACCTAATTACCAAGCAAGATGATTTTGAGGTAAGTCTTTCTCGAAAAGCTATCGTCAATCCAGCCTTGGCTCCCGCTTTACTAAAGCACTATGGCGTAAAGCTAAACGCCGAAGATCTATTGTCCATGGTTCAAGTTGGCTCAGACCCGATTCCGGTTCGAGTATTGGATCACATCTCGGCTCTAACAGACGAGTCGGCAAATCTAGAGTTCAGCAGAGTGCTGGCAATTTCAAACTTCTCCTCCGCAGCCAGTGATTTGGCAACGGATTTCCAGGCCAGCGAACATCCGGTGGTGAACTTATTCTTAACCGAGTTAGATTCCAACGCTGAGTCCTTTGAGCAAGGCATCGCCGATCCGATAGCGGTCACCGATTCCGATAGCACTCAAACCAGAATCGTTTCCAGGGCCCTGGCCGGAGCAAGCTTCGCCGTTGAGACTTTGCCGGGCTGTGGCTATACCCAAACGGTTGTGCTCCTGGTCGGAGCGCTAGCTCACCAGGGCAAAAGAGTTCTGGTTGTTGCACCTAGAAGACAGACCCTAGATGAGTTGGCAAACAGATTCGCCCAGGTTGGCCTTTCAGGCCTCGGGATTCGATCTAGCGCCACCTGGCTAGATATGATCAGTGCCATTTCTCGTAACGAGAAAGCAGCGCCAGTAAATTACGGTGAGCTAGCCGCTTCTCGCGATAGAGCCCGAGAGGAAGTCGCCAACTACTTTGCTGATTTTGAAAAAGTGGATGGGGAGCTCGGAGTCAGTATCGAGCAGGCTCTAGAGGAGCTGGCCAGGCTAACGGCAATCCCGAAGCCACCAGTTAACGAAGCCAGGATTGAGGCCGACCAACTAGGTCGACACCGGGACCTAACATTTGCTGGCACTCTCCTGCGTCAGGCCCAAGAACTGGGCATGTTCGAGATTGGCCCTAAGGATTCGGCTTGGTTCTTGGCGAGATTCGATAGCCCGCTAGATGTTCCAGCCAAGCTGGAGCTCGCAAGATCGGTATATGAAAATTCTTTCCAGCAGCTTTCGCAGCAGCTAACGCAGTTCACAGAGGCGGTCCAGTTCCAGCCCGCAGTCAGCGTGAACGATTGGGTGAATTATCTGGAGCTACTGGTTGGAATAAGGGAGACTCTAGATAAGTTCAAGCCTGAGGTCTTCGACCGCCCACTAACTGAACTTATCTTGGCTACCGCCCCAAGAAAAGACAAGTCAGTGATGTCAGGAGCCAACCGTAGCCGCCTAAAAAAACTTGCCAAAGAATACTTGCGTCCAGGTCTTCACGTTGCGGATATGCACGAAGCTCTGAAGGCAATTCAGCTGCAGCGTGATGCTTGGGCTAAGTATTGCCTTGTTGCCAAGCCACCTCAGGTGCCATTGGGCATCAAAGAGGCTCAGCAAGCCGTGAACGTATTTGTTGATGATCTTTTAAAGCTGCAAGTACTGCTCAGCGAAATCACTTTGCCTCAGCCGTTAGTTTCTCTTCCGCTAACGGAGCTCAGAAGCACCCTTCGCTCATTGGCCGAGGACACCAAAATTTTGGATAACTACGCCGAGCGTTCAATGACCGAACAGCGACTCGAAGAAGCAGGCCTTGGGCCGCTGGCTGTCGAGCTTGCCAACTTACACTCCTCCAAAGACGACCTCCAGCCCGAACTGGAATTGTCTTGGTGGAAATCAGCCCTCGAGACTTTGCTGGAAAGATCAGGTCGCTCGTTAGCTACTGACAGCGATCAAATCGTTCAAATTGAGAAGCGTTTTTCTGAAGCCGAAACGGGTTTGATTGCCGCTGGTGCAACAACCGTGGCTTATGGACTTTCTGGTAAGTGGAAAGCTGCCCTGGAGAATTTCCCCTCCGAGGCCCAGACCCTCAAGGAGCTTTTGAAACTGAAAAGGGCAGTGCTTGCTGAGGTAAGTCAGCTCGCCCCAAACGTTTATCAAGCCCTGGTCCCAGTTGTGATGCTTTCTCCTTACGAGGTGCCAAGGGCCCTATCTAAAGGTGAAAGATTTGACGTCACGATTGTGTTGGATGGCGCTGGATCTTCTATAGCCGAAAACTATGCCGCCCTGGTGCGCTCAAACCAGGTTGTGGTCTTTGGCGATGATGTCATCGCCGCTGCTACCGGTTTCAACGTTGAGTGCCTACCCCAAGACAGCGAGCCAAAGCGGTTACCCGAATCAATCTTTAGTGCAGCCCGCATATCGATGCCGCTCGAGGTATTGAGAAGAAGCTATCGGACCTCCGGTCAGGCATTGGGTGAATACATCAATAGGGAGTTTTACCAGGACCGCATCATCTTTGAGCCAACTGCCTCCAGTTATTTTGGCCACAGTAATGTCAAGTTCGACCGCGTGGTGGCACCAAATTCAGACCAGCCCGAGAGTTTGGATCAAGAGCTGGAGCTGGTGATTCAGGCAATCATGAGCCACGCTAGATTCACACCGCAAGATTCTCTACTGGTGGCAACAGCCAGTCAGAAGCATGCGAAGCGGTTGGAAGATAGCATCAGGGCTGCCAGAAAGTCACGGGCTGATCTGGACCCGTTCTTTGAAAGCCACGGGCGCGAAAGATTTGAAATTACTACCATCGGTGAGCTAGCGCACCGAGTATCAGACCGGATAATCTTTAGCCTCGGCTTCGGCAAGGACCTTACGGGCCAAGCTCCGAAGCAGCTTGGCCAGTTATCTGAACGTGACGGTAAGAGGTATCTGGCAAACCTTTTGGTATCGGCTAGAAAGCAAATCACAATCGTAAGCGCCTTGGATAACCAGGACTTGCTAGCCAAGGGCAGTCCTGCAATTGAGATGTTCAGTGACTTGATTAGCGAGATTGGGCGGCCAATCCAGCTCAAAATAGAGTCCGAGCTAAACCCGATGATTGCCGACCTAGCAATTAGGCTCACCAAGCTAGGGGTAACCACTAGAACCAACTTCTCCACCCGCATCAAGCTAGTTGCCTCAGTTGGGGACCAGGCTGCAATTGTTGAGCCGGACTGGGGCATCCTGGGCTACAACCTTTCTGAGCGCTACCGACTTCGCCCAGCCTTGCTAAAGGCTATGGGCTGGAAGTATCTGAGAGTCCCAAGCTTTGAATTGTTCGCCGATCCAGAACAAGTCGCCAGATCTATTGCTATGAGCTTAGGTATAGAGGTAACAAAGAAGCCTCAGCCTCTTTTTGACCTAAGCGAACCAGCTTTTGAGGACACCGGCTCGGCCTGGGGGGACTCAGAGGACTCGAACGACCAGAGGCTTCGAGATGACAAGCCCCCACACTGGGGCTAGTCGCTAGATTTTGGTTTGCTTGAGTCGCCGGATCTGGAGTCAGTGCGGTAAAAACCGGTTCCTTTAAAACTCACTCCAAGTTGACCGAAGACTTTTCGCAGCTCTCCGCCACAGCTCGGACACTCTGTCTCGGCTTCCGCCTTGAAATCCTGCCAGAGATCAAAGCCGTGTTCGCACTTTCTGCAAACGTAGCTATAGGTGGGCATGGAATCTCTTTCCAAAAAGTGGGATGAGCTAATTCTAACGCTCAAAGGGAATCTCGATGGTTTGGGTCTGGGTGATAACCCAGCCAACCGGTGCATCGTGATTCAAGCTAGGAACTTCGGCAACGAACTCCGCGTCGTATACCAAGCC
>JBIIXH010000107.1:0-3043 GCA_044338475.1 Rhodoluna sp. | reverse complement strand
CCGTGAAGGCTCGTAACTTCATCTACCTGGTTGGCGAAAGCGGCCGAGGCTTCCTTGTTGGCTCTCTGGTTAGCACAGCTACCTCTGACCTGAAAGTTAAGTTGCAGTATGTGGACCCAAACACTGACGAGCGAACCGACTACTTCTTTGACGTCCCAGCGGGTTCAAAGTTGGACTTCGGTTACAACGGAAACCCTGCTGTTGAGCTTCCAGTAGTTGAGGTCCCTGGCCAAACTGCCAAGTTTTTCCTACTCGAAACCGAAAGCATCAGTGGAACAATTCAAGTTCCAGTTTTGGATGGAACCCTAGTTGAATATCGACTGTTGCTAGAGCAGCTAGAAGCTGAGATGCCCGAAGAATCCGAGGAAAACTAAACTTCGAGCTTGTAACCCAAGCCACGAACGGTCTGGATGTACTTTGGCCTGGCAGGATCTTCTTCCACCTTTGAACGAAGTCTCTTTATATGAACATCCAAGGTCTTGGTGTCACCAAAGTAATTTGATCCCCAGACCCGATCAATAATCTGCCCTCTAGTTAGAACGCGATTCACGTTTTCCATCAAGAGCTCTAGCAACTCAAATTCTTTAAGTGGCAGCGTCAGTGGAATGCCATTCAGGGTAACCACGTGCCTATCTGAATCCAACCGAAGCTCGCCCGCGATTAGCACCGAATCTATTGTTATTGGGGGTTCCACTTGGCGCCTAAGGACGGCTTTGATTCTTGCAAGTAGCTCCCTGGTTGAGTAGGGCTTGGTTATGTAATCATCTGCCCCGATTTCAAGGCCGACAATTTTGTCGATTTCGGAATCCTTGGCGGTAAGCATAATTATTGGAACATTTGAGCTTTGTCTTATCTGTTTGCAGACTTGATTGCCATCAATTTTTGGGAGCATGAGATCTAGCAGGATTATGTCGGCGCCAGAGTTCTCATAAACGCGAATGGCTTCTTCGCCGTCTATAGCAACCGATACCTCATGTCCCTCCTTCTCAAGGAAGAACACCAGTGCCTCCCGAAGGGACTGCTCATCTTCAACAACCAAAACTTTGGCCATTACTTTCCTTCCCTAACTAGGTCGATGGTTCCAGTTGCTGGGTCTGAGGCTGTTGCTAGCGGAACTCGGAGGGTAAAGGTTGATCCCACGCCAACCTTGGAAAACAGCTTGATTTCTCCGCGGTGAATCTTGGCGACGTGCTTGACGATGCTGAGACCAAGACCAGTACCGCCGGTTTCTCTTGATCTTGACGGGTCAGCTCGGTAGAAGCGCTCGAAGATTCGTTGCTGGTTTTCTGGGGAAATCCCAGTACCCGAGTCGGTAACGGTAATTTCAGCGATAGAGTCTTTGGCGCTGCAGCCAATTCCAACACTGGTTCCGGGATCTGAGTAGCTGATGGCATTTTCAACCAGATTCTTGACCGCAGTAATCAGCATTTCTTTATTTCCAAAAACTTCAAGCTGCGGCGCCTGCTCTGAAACCAATCGAATTTTTCTACTAGATGCTAGTTGTTCGTTGCGATCAATTGCCTCAGCCATCACGTCATTAAGATCAACAATTTCGGCAGAGGCGAGAACTTCCTCAGACTGAAGCCTGGAAAGCTTGATGATGTCCTGAACTAGAAAAGTAAGTCGACTGGATTCCTTGTTCAAACTTGCTGCGAACTTTGCAACCGCCGCACGATCATCGCCTGCTTCTTGGATCGCCTCTGACAGGAGCGCAATTGCACCGATAGGTGTTTTTAGTTCGTGGGAGATGTTTTCAATGAAGTCACGTCTGGTTTTATCTAATCGAATGTCGCTGGTTCGATCTTCTAGAACGAGCACCACATAATCACCCTCAACGAGTTTCGCTTTTGCGGCAACCGAGACTTTTTCTTGTGCGAGACCAACTCTTAGAACACCTTCGAAGGATTCAATGCCCGACCCCAAACGCGCGCTCTTAACTAATTCGGCTATTTCTGCATGAACAAGTGATCCGCGCGCAACAAGACCAAAGGATTCAGCCCAGCTGTTTGTGCCGACGACTCTATTGGATCCGTCGAGAACAATTCCTACGGAACCCATCAACTCAAGAACTTCTGCTACCAGGTCTGGAAATGAATCTGGCTCTGCCTCTATAACCTTTGACTTTCTCTTCCCCAGAAGCCATCCAAAAGAAATGCCGAGCGCTAGGGCCACGACTCCACCAAGGATGATTACTTCAAGGCCCAATGTGTTCACATTGTTAACCATATGACCCGCGAAACCGCTCAAAGTGCCAAAAACCTCCAAAATAGAGGTAATTTTGAACTGGGTTTGGTGTTTATTTGGCTCCCGTTAACCATCGGGTGGGATATTCACTAAGTAAATCCAAGAAGGGAAACAAGCAATGCGCGAGGTATTTCAAAGCGAACTCCAAGAGGTTCAGGAGCGCCTGGTCGAGATTTCCCAGTCCGTAGCCGTGATCATCGAGAAGGCAACCAATGCTTTCCTTACAAACGACGTAGCCCAAGCCGACCAGGCTTTAGTCTTGTCGGAATCAAATGAGGAGCAGGCTCTAGCTCTTGATGAGCTAGTCATCAAGATTCTTGCTCGGCAGTCACCTGTTGCCAGGGACCTCAGGATTCTAGTTTCAGCACTTCGAATTAGCGCGAGCTTAGAGCGAATGGGTGCGCTAGCTAGCCACATTGCATCGATTGCTCGTTACCGCTACCCCGGATCTGCAGTGCCAGACGCTCTACGAAAGACATTCGAAGAGATGGGTGCATTAGACATTCAGCTTGCAAAGAAACTATCTGAGGTCTTGCAAAATGCCGATGTTGACTTGGCTCGCGCAATCAAATCCGAAGACGAGAGAGTTGACGAACTACACAAGAGCGTCTTTGATGTGGTTTTGTCAGACAGCTGGAAAGAAAACGCAATGTTCACAGTTGACGTAACTTTGGCAAGCCGTTACTTCGAGCGATTCGCGGACCACGTTGTAGACATTTCCGCCAAAGTCACTTACCTAACTACAGGTGAGTGGAACGACACTGAATAGTAGTTTTTACTTTTTTCCTTGATTAGCAAC
>JBIIXH010000106.1:0-3063 GCA_044338475.1 Rhodoluna sp. | reverse complement strand
GCGAGTATCTATCCAAAGCAGTGATGTATGAAGTAAACGTTAGGCAGTTCTCGGAAGAGGGAACCTTTAACGCCTTCGCGGAAGATCTACCTAGGCTGCAAGAACTGGGAGTCGACATCCTCTGGTTTATGCCAATTCATCCAATTTCCGAATTGAATAGAAAAGGTACCTTGGGTTCGTATTACGCGGTAGCGGACTACAAAACGGTAAACCCAGAGTTTGGAACTGAGGAAGATTTCAAGGCACTCGTTTCAAAGGCCCAGTCGATGGGCTTTATGGTGATACTAGATTGGGTCGCTAACCACACGGGTTGGGATAACGCATGGGTGACTGAAAATCCATCTTGGTACACCAAGGGTTCGGATGGAAAGATTACTCATCCCCCAGGCACCGACTGGACCGATGTTGCCGATCTAGATTATTCAAACTATGACATGCGCGCTGCCATGATGGACGCCATGATGCACTGGGTCACCGAATACAACATAGACGGCTTCCGAGCTGACGTTGCGGGCGAAGTGCCGACTAGTTTCTGGGAAGAAGCCAGGGAAAAGCTGGAGCAGCGAAAGAAACTATTCATGCTGGCAGAGGATGGCAGTAATTTCCTCTTACTAGAAAAGGCGTTTGATGCCAACTACGGTTGGAACTTGCTCGGGCTCATGAACTCTCTTGCAAGAGGATCCAGTGACGCTGGCTCATTTAGAAGAAATCTAAAGTCTCAGTTGATTGAATATCGTCCCGGCGGTTTTCCTATGAATTTCATCACCAATCACGATGAAAACTCATGGAACGGCACCGAGTACGAACGGATGGGACCAGCTGTCAAGGCAATGAGCGCTCTTTACTTCACAGTGCCAGGAATGCCCTTAATTTACAACGGGCAAGAGGTTGGCTTTAATCGAAGACTTGAGTTCTTCGAGAAGGACCAAATTGACTGGAAGGAGAGCGAGATGACCGCTCTCTACCAACGCCTAATCGAGCTAAAGACTGAGAACGAAGCGTTGTGGAACGGTAGAGCTGGAGGAGACCTAGATTTCTATTTAACTGACAATGATGACGTTATTGCATTTCTAAGGCAGAAGGGGAACAGCGTGGTCGTCACCTTGATTAACGTTTCAGAAACCAAGCAGAGCGTAACTGTAGACTTTGGGTCACTAACCGCCAAGACATATCGCTTTAGCGACGGACAGTCAGCGGAACTGACAGGGACTATGGAGTTTGATCTAGGTGCCTGGGGATTTGAGATATTCTCAACGCAATTAGTAGATCCTAGGTAAGCCCCTAGAGCGCAACTGCTCCAACTTAGCTAAGAAGTTTTTGGCGAGTTGGGTTGACCTTCGCTGTAGATGATCGAACAATCAACTCAACTGGATGCGGTATGTGTTTTTCGATGTTTATGTGCTCACTCAAGGCAGGATCTCTTAGGATTTCCACGATGAGATTACAGGCACTGATTGCCTGAGACCTCACGCCCTGAGAAACAGTAGTCAGGCCGTAAAAGCCCGCAAGATCATGATCGTCAAAACCGATAATTGAGATGTCCTCTGGGACTCTAAGTCCTAACTCCTTCGCTGCCATCATTGCGCCGAACGCCATCTCGTCAGAGAGGCAGAAGAAAGCTGTGGGGGCAATTCGATGATCGCCCAGCATTTGTTTGGCTTGGCGGTAGCCGTCAGCAACTGTGAAATCAGTTTCTTGAGCCAAGGAAGGAAGAATGTCCAGGCCCGCTTCGTTAAGGGCTTCGATGTAGCCATCACGCCTAAGGATAGGTTGCGTGAAGAAAACCTCGGGGGTTATCTCACCCGAAATTACACCAATTTTGGTGTGACCGAGTGAGATTAGATGCTCTGTAGCTAATCGCCCTCCGGCTTTTTCGTCGATGGCGATTGACCTAGCCCCGGTAGTGGGACCACCTATTCCGATGAGAGGTTTGTTTATTCGCGTTAGGTTCTCCAGTTCATGAGCACTCAACTTCACGGAAATCGTAATAAGCCCATCGACACGATCACGTAACAAAAGCTCATCAAAGGTTCGCGCTCTTTGCTCTTCCCCGCCATTGAGGTTGTAGAGCGTAACGTCATAGTTCATCTCAGCAAGGCTCTTAACTGCAGCATCTAGGGCAGCGGAAAAAAACCATCTGTCAATAAAAGGGAGCATCACGCCAATGTTTCGGTGGCGACCGGTGGCAAGTGTGTAGCCAGTAGAGGAAGGTATGTAGCCGAGATCTTTCGCGGCTTTGAGAACCTTGGCTTTGGCACGCTCAGACACATAAGGCTTACCGCTTAGCGCACGGGAGACGGTCGCAGTAGAGACCCCTGCCCTCAAAGCGACTTCTTCGATACCGATCAATGTACCCTCCCACATCGCGGTTCTAACAAACTTTACCTTGTTCCAAAGCTCGCTGGAAAGTCAATCAATCACTGGGGTATTCATCGGGTATTCTTAGGGCTTCAGTGAATTCTCTCCTAAATCAAAAGTTTTCAAGACTAAGACAAATAGATTGAGGCAGGGTGATAACTCTGATGATTCATGAATTTTTTGTAAAGGTCGTGAAGCCATGACAGCCCTCTCGGAGCTGACCTCGATGCGCGTTGGCGGTGAGCCAGCAGAGCTAACTGCATGCAACAGCAGGGAAAACCTCATTGAAACAGCCAAGAGAGTTTGGGTCTCAGGTGAGGATTGGTTACTACTAGGCGGCGGAACCAACATGGTGGTTTCAGAAAGCATTGAGGACCTGGCTGTAATTCAGATTAGGACCAAAGGAATCGAAAAAACCACTGCTGGCGAAAAGCAGATCTGGCGCATTCAAGCCGGTGAGGATTGGGATGATCTTGTCGCAGCAACCGTTAGCGAAGGTCTTGCCGGCATTGAAGCAATGAGTGGCATTCCAGGAAGTGTCGGAGCATCTCCGGTTCAAAACATTGGAGCCTACGGTCAAGAACTAAGCGATGTTTTTTTGCGGGCAGAGTTTTTGGATTACGAAACAGGTGAACTTGTAATTCTTGAGCCTAAGGATATGAAATTTGGCTACCGAGATAGCGCCATCAAAAATGGCAAAACAGG
>JBIIXH010000105.1:0-3091 GCA_044338475.1 Rhodoluna sp. | reverse complement strand
GACCTAACCATGCTGGGACGCGCTCGCAAGATCGTTGTTACCAAGGACGAGACCACAATCGTTGAGGGTGCTGGAGACAAGGACCAGATTGCTGGCCGTGTTGAGCAGATCCGTCGCGAAATTGAAGCCACTGACTCGGACTACGACCGCGAGAAGCTACAGGAGCGTCTAGCCAAGCTTTCTGGTGGAGTTGCAGTCATCAAGGCTGGAGCCGCAACCGAGGTTGAGCTAAAAGAGCGCAAGCACCGAATCGAAGATGCAGTTCGTAACGCCAAGGCTGCAGTTGAAGAAGGAATTGTTGCCGGAGGTGGCGTTGCGCTACTACAGGCAGGCAAGACTGCATTCGACAAGCTAAAGCTAAAGGGTGACGAGGCGACCGGTGCAAACATTGTCCGCGTTGCAATCTCTGCTCCCTTGAAGCAGATTGCAATCAACGCAGGTCTTGAGCCAGGCGTTGTTGCTGACAAGGTTGAAAACCTACCTTCTGGTCACGGCCTAAACGCCGCAACCGGAGAGTATGTTGACATGCTTGCTGCCGGCATCAATGACCCAGTGAAGGTAACTCGTTCAGCGTTGCAAAACGCTGCTTCGATTGCTGGTCTATTCCTAACTACCGAAGCGGTAGTTGCGGAAAAGCCAGAGCCTGCCTCTCCTGCAATGCCACAAGGTGGCGGCGACGGAATGGGCTTCTAACCTAAAAACAACCTTTGGTTGGCGTACTCAATTTCGCGATACTGATTAGCTGCGAAAGTTAGAGCAACACCAATCTCAGATAGCTGTGTATCAACTGCGCCTGCAGTGGTTCGCCAGCGATTGGCCAAAGCTTGAAATGATTCAGCTGCGGATCCTCGCCACGAACCCTGCAGGCTTTGCAGTTGGTTGTGTAGTGAGGCCACCTCGGCCTGAACTCTCGAAATAGTTGCGTTGATCTGTCCGGTTGCGGCAAGGACTTGCTCGCTGTCGACTTGAAACTGTGCCATTGGGGCCCTTTCTTAGGTCCCTAGATTAGGCAGAAAAGTCACCCCCTGTGAGGGACAAATAGAGCAATTGTGTAAAAGTGGCTAAACCCAGTTGTGCCTGACAGGAAGCCTCACCCTAAAGGTCGCTCCGCCCTGAGGGGTCTCTCGAACCTCAATGCGACCCTTGTGCAGCAAGACAATCTCCTTCACAATTGCAAGACCTAAACCAGTGCCACCGGTTTCACGGTTTCTGGAGTTATCTGCTCTGTAGAAGCGTTCAAATATCTTGTCGCGAAGTTGCTTGGGAATACCTTCGCCATGGTCGATAACCTCGACGATTACCTCATCTTCGGTTTTTTGACCAACCCCGATTTCAATCGAGGAGTTGTTGGAGCTAAAGCGCTTAGCGTTCTCAATTAGATTTACTAGCACCTGGCGAATTTGACTCTCGTTGATCTCAGCAAATATTTTTTCGTCTTTGTCTAGCTTGGCTCCGCTTAGAGTCAATACCGCAAAACTCAACTTCTTGTCACCGGCCGATCCAGTCTTGATAACTGATTGGACTAGCTCAATCATGTCCACTTTCTTGGCATCAAGCTCTTGATTCTCGTCAAGTCGAGCCAGCGTTAGAAGCGACTCAACCAAAGAAGACATTCTTATTGCTTCAGATTCGATGCGTTGCATGGCTTCTTGCACGTCAGATTTTTTCTTCAGGGCACCTTTTCGATAAAGCTCGGCATAGCCACGAACCGAAACTAGGGGAGTGCGAAGTTCGTGGGAGGCGTCGGCAACGAAGCGTCGCATCTGACCGAGGGTCTTGTTTCTTGAAGAAACTGAGTCCTCCAGAGAATCGAGCATCGAGTTCAGGCTTCGATTGAGTCGGGCAATCTCCGTTTTTCCAGGGCGTTCAATTAGCCGCTGGGAAAGATCACCTGATGCAACCAGTTTGGCGGTTCGCTCCACTTCACGAAGTGGCCGTAACGCCTGGGCAATGGTCAGCCAAATACTCAATCCACTCAGTGCAAGCAATAGGAATCCAAAGCCGCCACCGATTGCACGGTATTGGCGAAGCAATTCCAAGTTGGTGCTATTTGGAAGAGCAACAGCCACCGAGCCCTCAAAGTCCCTAAACGGCTGGGCAACAACCCGCCAGCTGTCACGCTCGTCAATGGTCACATCGCCCAGGGCCCCATATTGGTCAACATCAAAGGGCACTCCGGCCGAGGAAATTACAACGCCAAGATCTAGAGCCTCAAGGTCTGGAAGCTTCATCTCTGATTCTTCAGAAGCCGTGATCCGATAAACCGTTTCTCCCCGTGCGTCGAGAACGGATATCAAGTAATCGCTAGGCAGTCTCGGAAGAGTCAGATTCTTGGCAACTAACTTTGACTCAATCTGGGAAGGGTTTTGCTGAGCCAGAATAGACGCTGTTGCAGAAAGTATGTTGTCGGTGTTTTGCTGCAGGTAGGCTCGCAAAACTGAAACTGTTCCAAAGCTAGAAACTAGAAGCAGCAGCCCAATGATTGCAACCGACAAGCCGGTTAGCTTACTTCGAAGAGATACTTTTTCCCAGGCACTGGCTAACTTGGATGGCATTAGTCATTTTTCTTATAGATATATCCAACACCGCGCTTGGTTTGAATTAACGGTCTCGAGCTAATTGGATCAATCTTCTTTCGAAGGTAAGAAACATAAGATTCAACAATCCCCATGTCGCCATTGAAATCGTATTCCCATACGTGATCTAGAATTTGCGCTTTAGTAAGAACGCGATCTGCATTCATAATCAAAAAGCGAAGCAATTTGTACTCGGTTGGCGAAAGATCCACAAGGGTTCCCTCAACGCTCACTTCGTGAGCATCTTGGTTTATTACTACCGGACCAGCGTCGAGAATTGCTGGCTCTGCCTCGGCGGATTTAGTTCGTCTAAGAATTGCTTGAATTCTCGCAACAACTTCGTCGAGGCTAAATGGCTTAGTCAGGTAATCATCTCCGCCAACAGTGAGTCCGGTGATTTTGTCTTCAACTTCATCTCGGGCAGTTAGGAACAATATGGGAGCCTGGATACCCGCTGAACGCAATTTCTTGGTGACGCTGAAGCCGTTCATGTCAGGAAGCATGACGTCCAGCAA
>JBIIXH010000104.1:0-3159 GCA_044338475.1 Rhodoluna sp. | reverse complement strand
ATCAGAAAATCTACTTCTCAAGCTGGTCAAGAATAGTTCGAGCTACGTCGGCCATTCCGATTCGTCGGTCCATTGCGGCTTTTTGTATCCACCTGAAGGCATCTGGTTCGGATAGGCCCATTTGTACTCCCAAAACTCCCTTCGCTCGCTCGACAAGCTTTCTTGTCTCTAGGCGCTCCGTGAGATCAGAAACTTCGGATTCTAGTTGGGTTAACTGCTGGTGTCTCGAGAGTGCCAACTCAATCGCCGGAAACAGGTCCTCCGGTGAGAAAGGCTTCACCAAGAAGGCCATGGCCCCAACTTCAGAAGCCCTTGCAACAAGCTCCTGCTGATTGAAGGCGGTAAGAAAAACAACCGGTATGCGAAGTTTGGCAATTTGCTCAGCCGCAGACAAGCCATCCATGTCCGGCATCTTGATGTCCATCACCATCAGGTCGGGCGAAAGCGCCTTCGCGAGTTCGATGGCCTTGATTCCATCTCCGGCTTCCCCAACAACATCAAAACCTTGGCTTCTCAGGGTTTCAACAATGTCCATACGGATGAGCGATTCATCTTCTGCAACAACAATTCGTCGAGCTTGCATCTGTTCCATGTCGCTAACTTTAGGACACTTTGGGGCACTGGCGGGAAAGCAAATCGGTTAGAGTTGGACTCGTGGTACTGCCGGAATGGCGGAACGGCAGACGCGGAGCACTCAAAATGCTTTGTTCGAAAGGACGTGTGGGTTCGAATCCCACTTCCGGCACCACGATTAGTTAGCTCTCAGCCCCGGTTCCAACCTTGTGAACACGCAAGGTGTTGGTGGACCCAGAGACCCCTGGTGGGGTTCCCGCAACCACAACAACCTCATCGCCGACTTTGCACATACCCTCTTCTAGGACCGACTTATCTACCTGCTCAAACATGGCGTCGGTGTGATGAACCTTTGGAACGATGTATGTTCGAGATCCCCAGACTAGCGATAGCTCACGAGCCGTTTTCTCATTTGGAGTGAATGAAAGAACCGGGACCGCTGATCGAAGGCGAGAGATTCTTCTGAGCGAATCTCCACCCTCAGTAAAGACACACACAAATTTTGAACCCAAAAGCTCGGCGATCTCCATAGCGGCGAATGAAACCGCTCCACCTTGCGTGTGTGGCTTAGTTCCGAGCTCTGGAATTCTCGAGAGCCCATTTTCCTCGGTGGATTGAATAATCTTTGCCATTGTGGCAACAGTCTCCACTGGAAATGAACCAACACTAGTTTCACCAGAAAGCATTAGGGCGTCAGCCCCATCCAACACAGCGTTTGCAACATCGCTTGTTTCCGCCCGGGTAGGGATGCTCGAAGAGATCATTGATTCCAGCATCTGAGTTGCGACAATTACCGGCTTAGCCCAGCGCCTTGCGAGCTCTACAGCTCTTTTCTGCACCATGGGAACTTGCTCGAGAGGCAACTCAACACCTAAGTCCCCACGAGCAACCATGATGGCATCGAACGCGTCGATGATTTCTTCCAAGTTCTCAACCGCCTGTGGTTTCTCGATCTTGGCAATCACTGGGGCTTTCCGGCCCTCTTCACGCATAATCTCGTGAACTCGTTTAATGTCAGTTGCATCGCGCACAAAGGATAATGCAATCATGTCCACCCCGAGCTTTAGCGCCCAGCGTAAATCATCTTCGTCTTTCTCGGAGAGAGCTGGCACATTGACAGCAACCCCAGGCAGATTGATCCCCTTGTTATTGGAGATCTGACCTGGAATCTCAACCTCAGTTGTGACAGTGGTATCAGTTACCTCTACCGCACGCAACTTTACTTTTCCATCATCAATAAGAAGGAAGTCCCCTACCTTGACATCGGCCGGGAGACCTTTGAAGGTGGTCCCGCAAATGTTTACATCGCCGTCAACCTCATCGATGGTGATCTTGAAGGTTGCTCCCTTCTCCAGGAAAACAGGTCCGTCTTTGAACTTCGTTAGTCGAATTTTGGGACCCTGGAGATCAACGAACACGCCAACAGACTTGCCGGCATCGCTAGAGGCTTTACGAACATCTTTGTAGATTTGCTCGTGGACATCGTAGCTACCATGACTAAGGTTCATTCTCGCAACATCGACACCCGCTTCAATGATTGCCCTGATGCTCTCGTAACTTGAGCTGGCGGGGCCCAGGGTTGCAACGATTTTTGCGCGTCTCATATATTCCTTCTTCTTGTTCGCAATTAGCTGTAAACAGACATTGGTTGATCTGAAGCCCGCACCGGTGAGGGTAAATCCGTTGTTCCTTCTAAGAAGCTATCAATCGTGGCCGCAACCGCTCTGCCCTCGGCTATCGCCCAGACGATGAGCGATTGTCCTCTACCGGCATCACCAGCAATGAAAAGACCTGGTACATCAGTTGAGAAATCATCCGCTCTTGTGAAGGTTCTATTTAATTCTAAACCAAGTTTCAACTCTTGAGCGGGACCAGTTGTATCAGGGCCAACGAATCCAAGGGCAAGAAGAACCAGATCAGCCTCAATAACCCTTTCGGTGCCCGCCTTAGGTACACGTTTACCTTCAAGTATCTCAGTGTCTGCTACACGGATACCTTTTACAACACCGTTCTCACCTAGAAACTCAATAGTCGAGGAAAGAAACCTTCTTTCGCCAAACTCTTCGTGTGCGCTAGAGATTTCGTAGAGGTCTGGGTAGGTGGGCCAAGGTTGATTCGAAGGTCTGGACTCTGGCGGTTTAACCCCGATAGCTAAGGTTGTAACTGACTTTGCGCCCTGCCTAGTGGCGGTCCCTAAACAGTCAGCCCCGGTATCGCCGCCCCCTATGATCAAAACGTGTTTTCCAGCCGCGGAAACGTGATTTGGTACGTTCATGCCAGCAACTGCTTTGTTTGCCTGAGTGAGGTAAGGCATCGCGAAGTGGATACCCTCGAGCGCTCGGCCCTCGACTGGCAAATCTCTTGGAACTGAAGCACCAGTTGCAACAAGAACCGCGTCATAGCGCCGCAGCAAATCTTCCCAGCTGATGGTTTTGCCAATCTCAACTCCGGTTCTGAATCGAACGCCTTCTGCTTCTAGCTGAGCGAGCCTTCTGTCAATGTGACGCTTTTCCATTTTGAAGTCTGGAATTCCGTAACGAAGTAGTCCCCCGATGCGGTCTTCCTTTTCAAAGACCGCAACTGTGT
>JBIIXH010000037.1:0-7667 GCA_044338475.1 Rhodoluna sp. | reverse complement strand
CAGAGTACAAGGGCAAGTAACCCTTAGTTCTAACTAAACAAAAGGCGTCGGGAAACCGGCGCCTTTTGTTTTGCCCTGTTGAGCTCAGTAACCTTTGCGAAGAAGTGCTGGTAAGCCCAGCAAGGTAGCAGCAATCCAGATGCTGCGCGGTCTGTAAGCCAGACCCCAAAGCCCACCGTGAACGGCGGAAAAAGCATGCAGTTCAGTGGTGGTGTCCTTGTTAGCAAAGCTTGTTGGATCGTTAAGGTCCCGAGCTAGCACTGCCGCAGCAGCAGACTTAGCCACCTTCACCTCAAAAGGCTTCACTCCAAATAGCGGGGCACCTCGGTAGCTAGCTCTGAGGATTTTGTGTCTCAGAACCGAGTTGGTCCTAGCAGGTGGTGAAATCGCATAGGAAACTTTCACGCCTGAATAGTGGGCTAAGTATGCTCTCCATCGTTGAGTCCGTTTCGAAAACGAATAGCTTGGGCCCTGCTGCTGAACTGAGGCGTCGATCAGGGCAAGCTTTTCCCCATTGGCCCCTTCATAGAACTTGGGCTTGGCAGGTCTAGCTGCATTAAATATTCCGAGCAGGCTATCTCGAAGAATAAGAGATGCTCTCCTAGATCCAAATCGCTCTAAAGCCCTTTGACCAATCGATGCGGGTCCTGGTGCTGAATCCGTTGGAGTTGCTAGCCAGCTAAGAGCTAGTTTGCTGGCAGCGATTCTCTCCATAGCTACTGAAGCCAAGGATTCCTGAACGCCTTGCACGCGAATGTGGTTCACGCTTGGCGTATAGGCATATAACCCAAGAACAAATCTTCTTTTTGGCTTAGCGGATAATGAGCTCATCCAACTTGCTATTTCTGCATAGTGATCGAGAATGTCTAACCCGGCAACGGCTGCCAACTCCTCATCGGATAACTCTGAGGCTTTCTTGGTAAGTGAATTCTTTCTTACTGGAACCAGCATGGTTCCGCCCGAGTTTCGCGCCATGGAAATAAGTTTCTGCCAGCTGGCTGGGTTCGGTCTTGCAACCACAGCAACTGTGCCACCCCAGCGCAACCAGTGCTCGGTTGGAGCAAACTCAGCAGCCCCGGCAACTGCGAAGAGCAAGTCATTACCGAGATTCAGTGATTCATGCTGATCGAGGTACCGGAAGCTTTCAATTAGTCCTGGCTCAGCAAGACCATCAGCAACCCACTCTGTTGCTGATTGCTCCATGGATCCAGTTAGGCCTTCAAGGGCGATCTTCTCAACAGGCTTAGTTCCTCTTATCTCGACGGTTTCAACTAAGTCCTGGTCGTATCCTTCAGATACGGCCTGCTTTAGTGGGATCCCGGATTCAGTAACCAGGCAGCTGTGAAACTCGGCCAAGCCAGCGGTTGCTACCTCTGTTGTGTCTTTGACGCTGAGGCTCTCCTTGATAGCAAGGTCCGCATAGAGCCTGAGGTACCAGGTTCGCCAGTTAGGGGCTCCGAGGATGTTTTGCTGCAGCTCGGGAAAACTCTTGGCGCCAGCAGCTAGAACCCTTCTGGCTAGCTCGGTGGAACGAACTGGCTGACTGGTTGCGGGGTCTCTAAATTCAACTGACACGATAGCAAGCCTATTGGCAGTTTCAGGAATCAATAAATACGGGTTATTGTTGGATAACTTACAGAGGACAAATCATGACTGAGCTAAAGGGTAAAAACATTCTTGTGCTGGGAGCATCCGGCGTATTGGGCTCAACTATCACAACCCAGCTTGCAAGCCACGGCGCCACAGTCATGGCCACCTCTTCTTCTATTGAGTCCGCTGAGAAGGTTCCCCACGGTGCGAACCCTAGATTGCTAGTGGATCTCACGAACCAGGAATCCATCAGGGTTTTGGTTGATTACCTGATTGATTCCAATGTAAAAATTGACGGCATCGTGAACGCAACCGGTGTAGTCGCATTTGGAAACTTTGCTGAGCTTGACGGTGCCACTTTGAACAAACTGTTTGCGGTAAACGTCACCGGCCCCATGCAGCTTATTCAAGGGCTGGTTGGGCTACTGAAAGCATCTGCAGCAAGTGGCAACGATCCATTCATAGTAAACATCTCTGGTGTTGTGGCCGAATCCCCTATGGCAGGACTTGCCGCTTACTCGGCAAGTAAGTCTGCCCTCTATGCCTTCGATCAAGCTATCTCGAGAGAGCTAAGACGAGATGGGATTCGAGTAATTGACGCTCGTCCAGGACACACCGAAACTGGTTTAGCAACCAGGGCTATTGCAGGGCAGGCTCCTGCTTTCCCGGTTGGCTTGAGTCCAGAAAGCGTGGCCCAAAGAATTGTCACCGCGATTGTCCAAGACGAAAAAGACCTGCCTAGCTCGTCCTTCTAGGAGCACTCGGTAGTTTCTGGTTATCGGTAAACTGTTGCCAGTGGGAAACATTCAGAAGCTAACTGGTGAGCTGTTCGATGGCAGGCAGATTCACTATTTTGATGACTCCGATTCCAAGCTTCCTAAATCCCGCAGCAAAGACCTAAGAGAACCTGCGCCCAGACCCCCGCTTGCTGAGCTAAAACATGACCCGCTAACCGGCGAGTGGATTGCGGTAGCTGCCCACAGGCACAACAGGGCATTCCTACCTCCTAGTCATGAGTGTCCGCTGTGCCCAGCAACCGACACTTACTTGAGTGAGATCCCAGACCAGTTTGACGTAGCGGTGTTTGAGAACAAGAACCCTTCTTTTGGTGCTCTTCCCGAGGGATCAGTTCCCCCCGTTTTGGAATCTTCCAAGGCTTTTGCTTTTGGTGAAACCAGGCCAGCGATTGGTAGGTGTGAGGTGGTGGTGTTCAGCCCAGAGCACAACGGGTCCTTGGCAAAGATGCCGGTTTCTAGAGTCCATACTGTTTTGCAAGCTCTAGCAGAGCGAACCGAGGAGCTTCAGGCTCTTGATGGAGTAAAACAAGTTTTCCCGTTTGAAAACCGCGGTCAAGAAATTGGTGTGACGCTTCACCATCCCCACGGGCAAATCTACTGCTACCCATACGTGACTCCACGAACGCAAAAACTTTTACAATCAATTGATTCCCACGGATCTAGTTTCTTCCAAGATCTGTTGGAGTTCGAGAGTGGTTCTAGCCGAGTGTTAATTGATTCGGATTCATTTACCGCTTATGTTCCATTTGCAGCACGCTGGCCGATGGAAGCTCACTTACTTCCAAAGAGGCACATTCGAAATCACTCAGAGCTAACAGATGACGAGCGACTAGAGCTTGCGGATGTATATTCCAAACTTCTTCGCTCTTTCGAACTCGCTTACGATACTCCCTCGCCGTATATTGCTGCCTGGCATCAGGCTCCTTTGGTTCCAGCAGGGGAAAACGTTCGATTGCAGCTGCAGATCACTTCACCTCGTAGGGCTGCGGACAAGCTTAAGTATCTTGCTGGCTCAGAGTCGGCAATGGGTGCCTTCATTGCAGACATACCAGCGGAGGACATTGCGGCTCAGCTTAGAGGTGCCCTTTGAGCGGATCGGCCCAAAGTGCCGCAGAGCTATTTGAGAAGCAGTTTGGCTACAAACCTGCTGGGGTATGGTCAGCACCTGGACGAGTAAACCTGATTGGTGAACATACCGATTACAACGAGGGTTTCGTTCTCCCCTTCGCAATTGATCGGCGAACCTACGCTGCCGTTGGATTAAGAAGTGACCAACTGGCAAGAATTGCATCGAGCTTTGCTGGAGAAGTAATCGAGTTTGAGATTTCAAAGATAAGTAAGGGTTCAGTTGCTGGCTGGTCGGCTTACCCATTAGGCGTGGCCTGGGCTCTGATGCAAGCTGGGGCAACTTCCAAGGGTTTTGATTTGTATGTGGAATCAAACGTTCCAGTTGGTGCTGGGCTTTCCTCCTCTGCCGCGATCGAATGCTCCGTAGCCTTAGCTCTAAATGACCTGTGGGGTGCAGGGTTGTCAAAGAACGTTTTAGCCAAGGTTGGCCAGAAGGCGGAGAACGAGATAGTTGGTGCACCAACAGGAATCATGGATCAGACCGCTTCCCTGTTTGGCCAAGCTGATCATGCAGTGTTTCTAGACTGCAGGACGCTAGATGCCAAAGCCACAGCTTTGTCCCTTGAAGAAAATGGCTTAGAAATATGGGTTATGGACACTCGAGTGGCTCACCGCCTAACCGATGGTGGCTATGCCGCTAGAAGAGCTTCCTGCGAAAAGGCAACTGAACTTCTTGGGGTTTCTTCTCTTAGAGATGTCACAGTTGAAAGCCTTGAAGCATCAAAGCACCTGCTAGACGATGTTGTATACAAGCGTGCCAAGCACGTTGTTACCGAGAATGAAAGAGTGCAGCAAACAGTTAAGTTACTAGCTGAATCAGGACCCAGATCAATTGGCCAGCTGATGATTGATTCACACTCATCAATGAGAGATGATTTCCAGATCTCCATAACTGAACTTGACGTTGCCGTCGAAACTGCTCTTTCCGAAGGGGCGATTGGATCTCGCATGACCGGGGGTGGTTTCGGCGGGGCAGCTATTGCTCTTATTGAATCTCAGAAAGCTGCGAGCCTAACTAAAGCTGTAATCGAGAAGTTTCAGAAAGAAGGCTTTGAAAAGCCAGAGATTTTCAAAGTGATTCCTGACGCTGGCGCTAAGCGCGAGATCTAACTACTTAGCTACTACTTCCACTCCGGAATCAACCAGTAGGTCTATTGCTTTCTCGGTTGATTCTGGGCTAACCCCGGCCGTTAGCGAACTAATTACTCGAACCCTTAGACCTAGCTTGTTAGCATCCAAAGCAGAAGCCAGCACACAGTGATCCGTGGCTATGCCAACTACATCAAGCTGCTCGATGCCATGTGCTTTCAAAACTTCGGTAAGACTTTCTGAGCCTTCGGTTACTCCTTCGAAAGCCGAGTAACCGTGGGCGCCTTGACCTTTCAGGATGTGAGTTTGAATCAGCTCAGATGACAGGTTTGGGTGGTAGTTAGCGCCGTAGCTGCCTGCCACGCAGTGCCTTGGCCAGGAGTTTGTGAAATCTGGATCGCTTCCAGAATCGGCGAAGTGACCGGAGTTGTTGTTATCGGGATCATGCCAGTCCCTAGAGCCAATGACTAGGTCATAGTCAGATGACTTCAGGTAATCAGAGATCTTGGAAGCAATTGCAGCGCCTCCGGCAACGGCCAAAGATCCGCCTTCGCAAAAGTCATTTTGAACATCTACTACTAGTAACGCCTTCGCCATAGTGGCTCCTTATTCGTTAGACAAAGTGTTGCCACAACGGTAGAAAGCGGTAGCAAGGGTGTCGATTGCAAGGCGGACATCGCTACCGACATCACCGATGGCGTAGATGGCGAAAGTAAGACTTGTTCCGTCTTTAGCGTCAATGATTCCATTGAGTGTGTAGACGCGAGGTAGGTAGCCAGTCTTAGCAACAATCTTTCCCGCTGCATCAGCAATGTCGCCTTTGAATCTGTCAGTTAGAGTTCCAGACTTACCCGCTACCGGCAAACTTGTCTTGATTAGATCAAATCCACCGTAGCCCGCATCCACCAGTCTCATAAGTTCTGCCATGAAAATAGGCGGCACCATGTTTAAAGCTGAAAGACCAGAGGAATCACGAACCGACACCCCCGAGAAGTCCAACTCGGTCACCTCAAGAACTTTCTTGAAGGCGGCATTGAGGGAGTCGTAGGAGCCATCGAATCCGGCATCTAAAGCAACGATCCTGCCAAGCGCTTCGGTTTCGGTGTTGTCGGAGGTTTGTAGCAGATGAGTGATCCATTTACTCATCGGCTGCGATTGGACGCTTCCGATCTCGACAAAGCCTGCTGGGGTAGCGCCCTGAACCAGGGTTGCACCAGCAGCTAAGGCACCAAGCTCTAGCTTGAACTGCTCCCCGGCACTAAGAATTGGTTTGCCTGTTTTCGGGGAGGTTGGAAATTCAGGGAGAGTGCGATCTCCATCGATTTGCAAAGCTGTTACTTCAGAGATCCAGCCATCAACCTGGTCTTTACGCTGCCAGGACTCTTCCCAACCTGAGCCAACAAACAATGTTGAGTCCAAGTTGATTTCGGTGAACTGCGTCACTGCATTGCTTGTTGCCCAAGCTTGGACTTGTGCAACGAGGCTAGAAAGTTTTGGAGCATCTTTGTACACAGACTGAGCGCCAACAGCTGTCTTGGAAAGCGTGATGTCTCCGCCGCCAACTAGGGAAATCTTTGTCTTGTCTGCTGGGTTAGCCATCACTTTGGTCGAAAGTTGATGACTTGGACCAACGCTTGCTAACGCTGCTGCTGCGGTAAGGGTTTTCATGACAGAGGCGGTTGCAGCCGGAATCTCTGCTCCGCGGTCGAATAGAACTTCTCCGGTTTCTGAGTTGAGAACTACTGCTTGCAAAGTTCCAAGGGATGGGTTCGCTGCCTCTTCGGTAACCGAGCAAGTTCTTACTGGGGCGGCTGATTCAGACGCAGAAGCAGAAGGACTTGCTGAAGCTTCAGCCTGGGGTGTGCCAGAGGTGAACGCTAGGCCACCGATCATCAAGGTCAGAACTAGCAGACCAGAGCCCGCACCAATAAGAACTTCCTTGTAGTGGGGGAAGTTTTTTAGTCTATTCAGCAACTGGGTAAGCTCCTTGGTACTCGATGCCTGTTAGAGAGCGAATTTGATCCATAACTTCCATAATTTGAATTGTCTCGTCCAGACTCATGATTGGTGATTCAATAAGGCCTGAGGTGATGCATCGTTCAACTTCTAGAGCCTGATACTGCATACCTCTTCCTTCAATATTACCCTCGTATTGAAAAATGACGTTATCGTCGAAATCGAAAACTGTGAATGAGCTGAAACCGTAGAAGGACTTGTCCATTTCTATCCGGCCACTAGTACCCAAGATAAAAGCCTTTACTGGGCCCGATGAGCGGACGCTGGAATGCATAATCGCCTGCCTACCGCCAGAATAATCAAAGATCGCAGCAATTGACTCATCCAGGTTTCCAGCCATCAAAGATGCTGACGCCTGGATCCGCAGTGGATTACCGAATAATCGTTGAGCCAAAGAAATTGGATAAACCCCTAAGTCCAGTAAGGACCCACCGCCCAAGGCCGGCTCATGTAAGCGTGGGAAAGATTGCTTGGGAAGATTCTGGTTGTGATCGGCCATCAGATAAAGCGGTTCCCCGATGATGCCCTCAGCCAGTTTTTTGAATAGCTCAGTGTGATTAGGCAGGAACCTAGTCCACATGGCTTCCATCAGAAAGACGTTCTTGCTTCTTGCAATTCGAGCTAACTCGGTCGCCTGAGCTGCATCTAGGGTGAATGGCTTTTCCAAAAGCACGTGCTTGCCTGCATCTAGCGCAAGCTTTGCGTTTGAAAAATGAGCGTTATTGGTTGTGGCTATGTAAACAATGTCCACTTCTTCATCAGCAACTAGTTCTTCGTAGCTGCCGTGAGCACGCGGTATAGAGTGCTCGGCTGCGAACGCCTTTGCGCGCTCTACTGACCTTGAGCCAACAGCTGCAACTTCCAACCCTGCAATTCGAATATCTTTTAGGAATGCGACACTGATGCTCCCGGGGCCCATGATTGCCCAGTTCAGTCTCTTGCTCAATTTGTTCTCCAAACTTGTTTCGCCTCATTAGCTTAGACTCAGAACATGCGCTCAAAACTATTGATAATCGCAACCACAGCTCTTTCCCTGTTATCTACACC
>JBIIXH010000072.1:0-5104 GCA_044338475.1 Rhodoluna sp. | reverse complement strand
AGGTTCAGAGGAAATTCCTGCTGGTTTCTATATCGGATTATTGATGGTGGCCTTAGGTGCCGTTTTTGCACCTATTGGATTGATGATGCGAAGAAAGTCTAAGAAGTCCTAGGGCGCACTAAAGCGTCAATGTTTCCAAGGAGTTCATCAAATTCCACTGCGGTCATTAACTTGAGCTCAAGAACTACTTCTCTAACACTGGTTTCATCTGCCAAAGCCTTCTGAGCAACGATAGTTGCGTTTTCATACCCAAGCACAGGACTAATGGCTGTTACTAACCCGATGGAGTTTTCAACGCTCAGTCGAAGCTTCTCTTGATTAGCGGTGATTCCAGAAACACATGCGTCAGCCAGCACGTAGCAACCCTGTCGTAGCTGAGTAATACTCATCATTAGCGCGCGACACATAATTGGCTCAAACGCATTTAGCTGCAACTGTCCAGCCTCAACTGCCATCGTTACAGTTAGATCATTTCCAACAACAGCAAATGCAATTTGGTTTACAACCTCTGGAATCACTGGGTTCACCTTGCCCGGCATGATTGAAGATCCAGCCTGCCTTGGTGGCAAGTTAATCTCATCCAAACCTGCGCGAGGACCGCTACTTAGCAATCTCAAGTCGTTCGAAGTCTTGGAAAGCTTTACAGCGATTCTCTTTAGAACTCCCGATACAGTAACAAACACTCCGGCATCCTGAGTTGCCTCAACCATGTCTTCAGCAAGGACAAAATCAAATCCAGTTAGCTTGCAAAGCGCCTCACAGGCCTTCTTTGGGTAACCAACCGGAGCGTTGATTCCAGTTCCAATCGCAGTTCCACCCAGGTTGATTTCACGCAGCAGTGGTAAAACTTCGCGAAGTCGCTGAATGTCTTCCATGGTCATTCTCGAAAATGCCGCAAACTCTTGACCGAGCGTCATTGGCACCGCGTCTTGCATCTGTGTGCGGCCCATCTTGATGACGTCCTTGAATTCAACAGCTTTAGTTTGGAAAGCTTTTTCAAGGTGGGCCATTGCCTTGAGTAGCTCGTTGATCTCAAAGATTAGAGCCAGCTTCAAAGCAGTTGGATAAACATCGTTTGTGGATTGGGACTGGTTGACATCATTTAGTGGGTGAACAATTGTGTAGTCACCTTTTTGACCGCCAAGAATTTCAATAGCTACGTTGGCAATAACTTCGTTGGCGTTCATGTTGGTTGAGGTACCCGCGCCACCTTGAATAGCGTCAACAACAAACTGGGAATCAAACTCACCTTCGGCGACTCGGATTGATGCCTTCACAATGGCGTCTTTAACTGAAGGTTCAAGCTCGCCCAATTCGAAGTTGGCTTCAGCAGTTGCCTGCTTGACGATTGCCAAAGCACGGATCAGTGATCGGTAGTGGCCAATTGGAACGCCAGAGATTGGGAAGTTATCAACCGCTCTAGCGGTGTGGACACCCCAATAAGCGTCCTTGGGAACTTGGTAATCGCCAAGTAGGTCGTGCTCGAGTCTGGTTGATGACATGAGTTAAGTTTGCCACTAAATCGTGGGGTCTGGTTACCAACCCATACGGCAGAACTCTTCTACCTTCTTGGTTCTTCCAGCAACAATCATTACGTCTCCAGTGTTCAACACAGTTTCTGGGAAGGAAGGCTGGTAGCTCTCGCCTTCTTTTCTTGTTGCCACCACCGTGACGCCGTGCTGTGATCTGAATTTCATTTCAGATAGCGTTTTGCCCTCGAAGCTTTCAGGGGCTTCGGTTTTTGCCATAACGAAATCTTCATCTAGCTGAATGTAGTCAAGCGTTTCTCCGCTAACCATGTGAGCGACTCTCTTTCCCATATCCATCTCAGGAAAGATGACGTGGTGAACGCCGAGCTGTTGAAGAATTCGACCGTGAGAAACACTTGTTGCCTTTGCCCAAACCTCTGGGACACCCAGCTGCAATAGCAACGAGGCGGTCAAGATGCTTGCCTCTAGGTCGCTACCGATGGCAACCACTGCGGAATCAAAGTCTGGAATGCCTAGTTCGCGGAGAGCGGCCTCGTCGGTGGAATCAGCCTGGATAACGTGGGTTAGCTTGTCAGAGATGTTTTGGACTAGCTTTTCATCGCTATCGATTCCGAGAACCTCTCGGCCGCCTTTTACTAGCTCTAGCGCGAGTGATGTTCCAAAGCGGCCAAGGCCGATCACGGCAATGGTCGAGGTGCCGTGTCTTTTGGATGCACGTGTTTTTAGCCTGTTAGGCATTTTTTTCTCCATTCGGGCCCAATGTCTGGGCACTTCTAACAATAATCAGTTGCTGCGAAAGAGCGAGTGAATTAGCCAATTAGCGGCCTTTCCCTAGGAAGCTCATAGTGTCTCTTGGTTTTCCTCAGAGCTAAAGAGGTTGCTACCACTATCGGACCCAACCTTCCAAAGAGCATCAAAACAGATAGCAAGAACTTGCCGTGCTCTGGTAAGTCTGCAGTGATACCGGAAGAAAGACCTACGGTTCCTGCCGCTGAGATGATCTCGAAGAGCAGTTCATCTAAGGTGAAATCAGTTGTGAAGCGAAGCAAGAACAGTGCTCCGATAACCACGATTGAGTAGAGGGTAACGATAGTTAGCGCCTGACGTTGCATTGAGCGAGGTAGTCTTCGGTTTCCAACATTTACAGCGGCGTCGCCACGAATTTCTGTATAAACGATGTAGAACAAAACAACCGCGGTTCCAATCTTGATACCACCGGCAGTTGACGCGCTTGCGCCTCCAATGAACATCAAGATATCGATGCCTAGCCAGGTAGCTGTGTTCATATCCGCTGTCTCAATAACACTAAGTCCAGTAGATCGTGTCATTGATGATGTGAACATGCTGGCAACAATTTTTTGTAGTGGATCCATTGAGCCAAGCGTTGCCGGGTTACTCCACTCTGAAACAGCAATTCCGAGTGCTCCAACAACAAGTAGAAATAGGCTGGCCCAGAGAATAATTCTGGAGTTCAATGACCACTGCGACGGCATTGTGTAATCAGCTACTTTGCCCATCAAAACATAAATCTTGAGTTTTAGCCGATCCCTAATTTCCGCCAAAACGGGGAAACCAAAACCCGCCAAGGTGGCAATGACAAAAATTGGGAAGATGATCCAGCCGTCAGAGGCAAAGCCCATAAGGCTATCTGTATAAAGGGCGAAGCCGGCTTGGTTGAATGCAGAAATAGCCTGGAAGGCTCCGTGTGAAAGTGCCTTGTCCAGTGAGTAGCCATACTCGGTAAACATCCGAACTGCCAGAAATGCAAACAATACCAACTGGAAAAACAGCATCAACTTGGCAATGTTTAGTAGCAAGGTCTTCACATCAGGCTGCTTAGTTGCCGATGATTCAGAGGTAGCGGAGATCCGATTCTTTAGAGAAATTCGGCCTTCAATGAGGAAACCAACGAGGGTTGCGAAACCAATGATTCCAAATCCACCGATTTGAATTAGAAGCGAAATGATTACGTGACCCGTGGTAGACCAGTAAGTTGCTGTATCGACAGTGGTGAGACCGGTAACGGTGATTGCGGAAGTGGCGGTGAACAAGGCATCGAAAAAGTTGGTCATTGATCCAGATTTGGATGCCATAGGTAGCATGAGTAAAAATGTGCCAAGCAAGATAAGGGCTGTAAAAGCCGCTGCAATTAGCTGCGTTGCCGACAGCTTGGATAAATTTGGCATTTCAGGCTCTAACTATACTCCTGGGTCCTAAATCTTCTAGGGGGGCTTTTGGCTTCGACGGCCTAGATTGGCTTAGCTAAGCACACCGATTCTCTTAAGTCTTGCGATTGCTCCGTCTTCAATTGGGGACTCTGGGCCTATAGCCAATCGCATCAATCGCAGTGACCACCTGGTTGCCGGACGAATCAGCCACCGCGGCTTTGGTTTTAAACCTAGTAGTTCTCTAAACTCTGGGCGGAGTGAAAGTACGGCTGCGTCAAAAAGCAGGCCATAAACCAGTTTTGCTGCTCCAGGAAGAGGTGGGTTCTTTATGAACGCGATTACTTTTGCGGTATCTGGAGTGGATACTAGCAATCCAGAATCGAAGAACTTATCGATTTCACGCTCAAGCTCAGCTTCATTCATCGGGCATGTTGCTAAACCTAGCGGTGCTACCGAAACACTCCACTGAGATACGTAGTTGTCGGCACCAGATTGTGCATTACCTTTTGGGATCTGCTTCCAGGAATACATTTGGTGTGAGACAAGGAATGATTCCATAAAGGCAATGTGGACCCAAAGCAATAAGTCCTTGTCGGCAGCTTTATACGGGACGGTTTCACCGGTTCCCTTGGTGTATTCCCCGACCACTTTGGTGTGCAATCGGTTTACGCGATTAGCTTCGTTTTGAACGGCTGTTTTGGAGCCAAAGGTCGTAACTGTTAGCCACCGGATGGTTCCTGCCAGTCTTCCCAATGGATCAGATTCATACCTCGAGTGGTTCTTTACCCCAGTTAGAGATCCAGGATGTAAAGCCTGCATAAGCAGGGCTCTGATTCCTCCAACCAAAGTCCCGAAGTCTGCGTGGACCACCCACGGGGCATCGCTTGGAAGAAAGAAACCTTCCTCATCGCCAGACGATACAACGTCGAGCCAGGGTGGGATGCCATTTGGGTCACCGGAGAGAAGTTTCCGAAATCGCTTTGAGGCAAACTCCTGGAGAGCGTTGTTCTTTTTGGATTTCAAAAGGCACCTAGTTGATTGAGTAAGTTGGGTGATTCAAGTCTACGATTCTAATTTTTACAAATTCCCCATCAGAGCCACCTAGCGGAATCGAACCGCTGACCTGCTCTTTACGAGGGAGCTGCTCTACCAACTGAGCTAAGGTGGCCAAAATCGATGCCCAATTTATAGGGGAATCAAGACCATTTTATAAGTACAAAAACGAGGGAGCTGATCGTGCTTGAATATCTAACTCATAGGAAATACCGACAGCTGTCGTAATCTTGAGTTGCAACCAAATCTTAGGAGCCAAGCAATGAACGAACTAGATCTAGTCCTACTTTGGAATCGACTGAGAAACCAAATCATCTTCTCCCAGTTAGCCCCTACATTTTTACTGATTGTCACCATTTGGCTATTGAACGACGGGCTCGCTGAGGCAACAGA
>JBIIXH010000102.1:0-3204 GCA_044338475.1 Rhodoluna sp. | reverse complement strand
CTAGTAGCTGCAATCGCAGATAGCACTGGCGAGTCACAGGCTGCCGTAAACCGCATTGTTGACGCAATGTTTGACACAATTGCCAAGGAAATCAAGAAGGGCACTAAAGTGACCATTCCTGGTTGGCTATCAGTGGAGAAGGGCTTCCGTAAAGCACGCGCGGGCCGTAACCCACAGACTGGTGCAACAATCCAGATTGCAGCCTCAAACACCGTGAAGGTGTCTGCAGGAAGCAAGCTAAAGGCTTCAGTCAAGTAATTCACATTCTTGAAGAAAAAGGCATCGGCTTCGGTCGGTGCCTTTTTCAATATCTAATCAACTAGGGGCAAGACATGAACAACTCTCTAAAAGGCAACCTTTTAGTCCTTGGCCAGTTCATTTTGCTGGCTCTGCTGATTTTTTACCCAGCAACTTCGTTGAACTACGGATCCCTTGGACTCCTGGTCACGATTGTGATTGCAGTGTTGCTTGCCTTAGGGGTTGTAATTCTTGGTCTTTCTTTCTTGGCGCTTGGTAAATCCCTAACAGCACATCCAATCCCAGCTAAACAGGGCGAGTTAGTTACTGATGGTTTGTATAAGTATGCTCGGCACCCCATTTACACGGGCGTACTGGCTCTTGGCGCAGGCATGACTTTGGCTGGTGGCCTGTTTCCACACGTTTTATTCTTTTTGGCTTTGGTAATTCTGCTGAATTACAAGGCAAGCTTCGAAGAGCAGTTACTTCGCGCTCGCTACCAGGGCTACGCAAGCTACGCGGTAAAAACTGGCAGGTTTTTACCTAAGCTTAAAAGGTGACCTCCTTTCAAAACCGCTCTTTAGCTGCCAGCCTGGTTGCTACCTCAGGGCTGTTGGTTGCAATCATGTTCGGTCTGGTTATTGGTGGCGGTGCCGACCCCCTGCAGTTTTCTGATCCGGGACCGCTAGTTCGATACGGAACCCCAATAACTAAAGGCATTATGAATCTTGCTATGGCAATGGCCATAGGTTCACTAGTTTTCGCGGCTTTTGCAGCCAACGATAAGTCTGTTGTTTTGCGGAAGCTACTGAACTTAACCGCTATTTCTGCTGCAGCCTGGGCACTTGTTGGCTCAGCACATTTCTTACTGAGCTTCATTTCGGTATCAGGTGCAAGTTTCTCGCTGGATCCAAGCTTTAGCCAAGGCTTGCTGGTTTATGCGACCGAGATTGAGTTAGGTGTTTCCTTAGGTCTAAACCTGCTGGCTGCGCTAGCGATTGCCGTCTTGGCCCTGATGGTTGGGTCTCTTACGGGAACGGCTCTAACGGCAGCTCTTGGCCTTGCCAGTTTGATACCGCTTGCTCTAATTGGTCATGCCTCTGGAACTGAAAATCACTCGCTAGCTGTGAACTCACTCGGCATGCACCTAGTTGGAATAGTGATCTGGGTTGGAGGACTAATTGCCCTGTTTGCTATTAGGTCAGAACTTCAGGGAAATTCCAAGCCCATGGCATTGCGCTATTCCTCATTGGCGTTAGCCAGCTTTGCCCTGGTTGCAATATCTGGAATCGGATCTAGTTATGTTCGACTCCCTAGTTTTGAGAGCCTGGCGAGCCCCTACGGGATACTTCTAATTCTCAAAGCCCTATTGCTTGTTGCGCTTGGAGTATTCGGCGCACTTTATCGCAGAGGAATCCTTGCCAAGATTGACCAGAAGGGTTCATTTTTTAAGCTAGCACTGCTTGAAATATCAGTTATGGGCTTAGCTCTTGGGACCGGAACCGCTCTAGCTAGAACCGCACCGCCTCTTGAGCAAGGTGAGTTTGTGGTTCCGACCCCTGCTCAGTTTCTAACTGGCGAACCGCTTCCCCCAGAGCTGACCTTTGAGACTTTCTTTACCGTGACCAAGATAGACATTCTTTGGCTGGTGATAGCCATTGCCTTCATCGGTGCCTACCTACTTGGCGTTCGAGTCTTGAAAAAGCGAGGGGATAGCTGGCCTGTAGCGAGAACTGTCTCATGGATGCTTGGAATGCTGCTACTTATCTTCACAACCAGCGGTTCGTTGAATGCCTATCAGGAGTATCTATTTAGCGTCCATATGATCGCCCACATGAGCCTCACTATGGCGATCCCGGTATTGCTGGTTCCAGGAGCACCGGTGACGCTATTGATGAGGGCAGTTCAGAAAAGACCAGATCAATCGAGGGGAGTTAGGGAATGGGTGCTCTGGGCGGTTCACACTAAACCAGCCATGTTTATTGCCCACCCGGCCTTCGCGGCAGTGAACTTCGCAGCCTCGCTAGTTGTTTTCTACTTCACGCCCATTTTTGACTGGGCCACTCGCGAACACATCGGACACCAGTGGATGATCATCCACTTCTTGACCACTGGTTACTTATTTGTTCAGTCCCTAATTGGCATAGACCCTGGTCCTGCCAGGGTTGGCTATCCGTTCCGGATAGTTACCCTGATTGCTGTTATGGCCTTCCACGCCTTTTTTGGAATCGCCTTGATGACTGGTTCTGGATTGTTACTTCCTGATTGGTTTGGTGCCATGGGCCGCACCTGGGGTCTTCCACCTCTAGAGGATCAGCAAAACGGTGGAGCAATCGCCTGGGGAATCGGCGAGCTTCCAACCATCGCGCTCGCGATAATTGTGTCTTGGCAATGGTTCAAATCCGACCGAAGAGATTCGGCCAGATTAGACCGCGCCTCTGATCGAAGCGGCAACAAAGACTTAGATAGTTACAACCAGATGCTAGATCGCATCAACCAAAGGCCCTAGATGCAATCTGTGACACTATCTCGCGAACAGCAAAACCTTTTCGATTACATCGAGCAGTCCGAAAACAACATCTTTATCACCGGCCGTGCCGGCACTGGTAAATCAACCCTGCTTAGTTACCTGGTAGAGAACACCAAAAAGAACGTTGCGGTGTGTGCTCCGACTGGAGTCGCAGCCCTAAATGTTGGTGGAGTCACTATTCACTCGCTCTTTGGTTTTCCTTTTGGAATCTTGGCCGAGCAAGACCTTGCTCGGCACATGAACAAAAGAACCAGGGAAGTTCTATCAGCACTCGATGTCTTGATCATCGACGAAGTTTCGATGGTGAATGCAGATCTAATGGATGCGATGTCTCGTGCCATGGGAATAGCAAGGGGTCGTAGAAAGCTTCCTTTTGGTGGTGCGCAGGTTGTGATGTTCGGAGATCCTTATCAACTATCTCCGGTTCCCGGCAACAA
>JBIIXH010000010.1:0-13150 GCA_044338475.1 Rhodoluna sp. | reverse complement strand
CCTATGGTGTTGATCCAAAGCACTGGACGAGAGATTTGAATCAACCGCAGCAACATTCTTCAAGCATAATCGCTGGCAACCAAACACCATTTGGGTGTGGTTTAGACTTAAATCACACCCCGAATTCACCCCACTGGAGGAACAATGGCAGAGGCAAAAAGGCTCGAAGTTGGCAGCAAGGCTCCTGATTTCACACTCGTAAACCATGATGGAACCAAGGTGAAACTGTCCTCCTTCAAGGGCCAAAAGGTCATTGTTTACTTCTTCCCAGCTGCACTAACCCCTGGCTGCACCAAGGAGGCTGAAGACTTTAACGACAACCTAAAGGCCTTAGCAAAAGCGGGATACGTGGTGCTTGGAGTATCTCCAGACAGCGTGGAGAAGATGCAGAAGTTCCAGAAAGCTCACAAGCTCAAGTTCGCCCTGTTGGCTGATCCTGACCTAACTGTTCACAAAAAGTATGGAGCCTATGGCACCAAGAGTATGTATGGCAGGACCTATGAGGGAGTGCTTCGCTCTACCTTTGCGGTGGACGAGAGCGGCAAGCTGGAGCTTGCTCTTTACAACGTCAAGGCAACAGGACACGTCGATAGCCTTCGCAAGCAACTGGATATATAGAATTTTAGATCTAGAAACTTGGGTCTAGTTCGTTAGATCGCCATCGGTTTCTTCGTTGGTTGCCTCAACAACTTTTGAGTTAAACAACAAAACAACCACAATGCCAGAAATCAGCACCAAAGCAGCTCCAAGGATTCGACTGGTTCCTGTTTCTACAATTGCACCCGCACCAACAACTGCTTGAAGTAACTGCCAGAAAAAAGCGGCGCTTCTAGCCCAGCGTTTTTTGTTCAATAAACCTCTAGAAAAAGTCAATACCCATAGTGTTGCACCCGCTGCTAGCACCATCAAAAACACCTCGGCAAAAAAACTTTGATACCTACCCGAAAACAATTCAAAAAGCAATGTTAAAAAAACAGCTACTAAAGCCAGTGCTTCGATAAGAAGCAAAACCAGGACAATTTGGACCAGGGCTGGGGCCTTGCTAAAGGGTGTCATTTTGGGCTCCAAAGTTGGGTATTTACAAACCGCTGCCAGTATGGAACGATTAGAGGAAGAACACGTGTTACGGAATCAAGCGTAAATCACAATTTTCGACCTCACAAACCTAAGTGAGAGTTTGCATTGACCGTCTTGGCTATGGGGGCCAACAGAAAAGGATTATTCGCATGGATATGCAGTGGTTGAACCAGTCTCGTTGCCTCAATGAAGACCCAGAGCTGTTTTTTCCAGTTGGAAACACAGGTCCAGCGGTTGATCAGATTGAGCAAGCAAAGGCAGTTTGCCGCCAGTGCACCGTAACAGCCGAATGTCTTGAGTATGCAATCAAGGAAAACCAGGACACCGGAGTTTGGGGTGGCCTAAGCGAAGATGAGCGTAAGTCTCTAAAGCGCAAGTACGCGAGAGCTCGCCGCGCCGGCTAAAGCGGAATACTTATGGCGACCTTAGTGCCGCCATCTTTTGGTGAAAACCAGCTGATTTTTCCTCGAAGTTCACCCTCAATAAGGGTCTTAATAATCTGAGTGCCGAGTCCTTTTCCAATGGCATCTTTATCAATCCCGACACCGTTATCTTCCACCTCTATGGTGAGCTGCTTGGCACTTTGCCTAGGAGTTATAAGGATGCTTCCGCCGTGTTCTCCCAGTCCATGACTGGCCGCATTGGTAACAACCTCGGTAAGGGCAACCGCTAGCGGTGTTGCAAGTCCGCTATCTAATTGGCCAAACTTGCCATCAATTCGAAGCTTAATCTCCCTCGAAGAGTCGGTAGCAAGCTCGCCAACTAGCCTCATGCTTGACTCGAAAACTTCATCAAAGTTCACTTCATCAGAGAAACCTTCCGCCAGGGTGTTGTGCACCAGGGCTATTGCCGAGACCCTTCGGATGGCTTGATCAAGTGCTTGCTTAGCCTCATCGCTGGTGGTTCGGCGCATTTGAATTCGCATCAAGCTGGCAACGGTTTGCAAATTGTTTTTCACCCGATGGTGAATCTCGCGGATAGTTGCGTCTTTAGTGAGTAGCTGCTGCTCTTGCCGTCTAAGTTCAGTAATCTCGCGACAAAGCACAATTGCTCCGGTTCGAGAGCCCGCTTTCATGAGTGGAATGGCTCTGACCGATAGTGTCACATCGGTGGATTCAAGGTCGGCTCGCCAAGGCGCTTTTCCGGTAAGCACCAGCGGAAGTGATTCGTCAACAGTTGACTGCTCTTTGACGATTTTGGTGGCAACTTCGGCCAAAGACTTTCCTTCAATTTCACCCTCGATGCCCAATCGACTAAACGCCGAAAGACCGTTGGGGCTAGCAAATGTCACGTTGCCATCGAAATCGAGTCTTAGTAATCCATCGTTGGCTCTTGGGGCTCCACGCCTTCTTCCAGTCGGCGATGAGTAATCGGGAAATGTGCCCTCGGTAATCATGGAAAGTAGCTCGTTACCGCAACTTACGTAGTTGAGTTGGATTTTGTTTGGAGTTCGGCTTTCAGAGAGATTAGTATGCCGAGTGATAACTGCGATTGGACCAGAGTTATCCTCTGCTGCCAGAAGATGCTCCTTTTGAACGGGAATGGCGCTAAACCTCGTTGGTAATCCCGCAACGGTGTCAGAGCTTTTTTGCTCCACTAGCTGAGCGGACTCGAAGGCTTGCTTTACTGGTGCTAACCACTCCTTGCGAATTGGTTGACCGCTTATGTCTCGGTAGAAAACCGTTGCCGCACTAGAGGGTCTGGCGTGACCAACCGCGATGAAACTTCCGTCCTTGGTTGGAACCCAGAGAACTAAATCGGCAAACAGCAAGTCCGCCACCAGCTGCCACTCTGACTGCAGCCTGGTTAGCCACTCGATGTTGGCCTTATTGGGAACACCGTGATCGCTGATTAGTTGAGAAAGTGTTGACACCTAACCGAGTTTAGCCACCCGTGCATCAAGAGCACCCTGCCTCCCCAAAATCACACTTTTGGTGAAGATTCCGACAGCGGATTTGAAACTTCCGGCTCGACCCGACATTGCGTCCCTGGTGGCCTGATCAACCTGAATTGGGTCATCGGCTAGAAACGCCGCAACCTCGATTGTTCCGAGCTTAGCCAGTGTAGTTTTTATCTCACTCTTGGCTTGGGGAATCACGGAGTTTCGGAGCCGGTTAATCACAAGCTTTGGTTCGGCGGCTAATTCAAGAATCGAAGCCTCGATGGCTAAGAGCCTAAAGATTCCAACGGGATCCGCCGACGCCACCAAAACTACTTGATCGGCCTGGCGGATAAACGCTCTGGTGAGATTAAAATCCGAGGTCGAAGGCGAAATTGATCCAACGTCTACAATTACAAAGTCAAAGACTTGCTTTGCCACCGTAATGATGTCGGTAAGAATCTCATCCGTGGGCGAAACTGTTAGCTCGGCCATGGCGCCTGGCAAAACTGAAACTGACGTCTTTGGAACCTGAACACTTAAACGCTCTAGTTGATGCTCATCAAATCGGTTCTGACTGGCAATTCTTAGGGAACCTGATAAACCAGCCGGAAGCTCAGCGAGGCAAAAGTAGTTTGCGACACTGGATCCTTGAAGGTCGGCATCAATAAGTAAGACCTTGTATTTCTCGGCAGCAAGCTCTAAAGCGAGGTTGATGGCAATGGTAGTTTTGCCAGTTGAGCCGTGGGGGCTGGTTACGGCGATTAGCTGCGGTTCAACATTTTTTGACTGAGGCTTTGCGGCTTGAATCGACCGAACAAGAGTTTCAAACACTAGCTAGGTCTCGCTGTTGCGGTCAGGGCGATTGAGGCTTTGTTGGCGATTGCTCCAAGAAGATACTGAATGGATTCGTTTGGCACTCTAAGCTCTACAGAGCTGGCTTGACCGGAAAATCCACCTTCCGGTTCGATGATTTCAACCACCTCAACATCGACTGCCAAAAGCGCAGGTTCGCCAAAGGTTTGAAACTCTAGTAGCGGAGCAGCCCAGATTGATACCGTGGAGCCGATTGCCACCTGGCTACTTATCGGAACCTCTGGGGTGATAACAATGTTGGACCAGTTAGCCAAGTTCTGGTTTGTGATGGCGGAAAGGGGTATCGCCTCCCCCGATCCGATTGGGCGTTGCAGGTATGCGCCCTCAGGCAGCAAACTGGGCTGCAAATATGCACCCGTTAGTGCAAATAGCGATAGCTCGACTTGCTCCAGGCTCGAGAGACTAAGCGGTGCTCCAGATGGCAGGTCCTGTTTGGTTACCAGAAATATCTCAGTCGTTCGATTGCTTTCGATAACGAACCACACTCCAAGCACCGAACCCATAACCGCCAGTGCGGAAAGTCCTAACGAAAGTGGTCTTCTGCGAGGTCTATTCAATCTTTGGATCCTTTCAGTGACGAGTTGATTGCAAACGCTTTGCCATTGGCTTGCTTGATCTCTAGGTAGCTAATTGCTGCCAGGGGAATGTGTTGTTGTCGAAAGCTATCGGTTGCAATAAACCCCCTTGATACACCCAAAACAACAAGTTGCTGGCTATGCCTTGGTGGTTCGTGGAATTGAAGCGTTCCGGAGGCGGGTAGCTCGAGTTTGGTCAGTAACTCCCCCGGGCTTTTTCTTGTCCAGTGAACTGGGAACTCGCTTTCGGATTGATGTTCCAAAAAGGTTAGGGAGCGTATCGAGCTCATCCTAATTAGACACCAGCTCAAGTTATCTTCCAAAAGACCAAAGACAAAGGTTCGACCGAGGCTTACTTGACTGAGCTCTCTAACTGACATTTGCGCTAGTTCTACTTGAATCTGGCTAGCTCCAGCGGGGATCAGTTGTGGAGTTTTTGTGGCGGTAAGTGCTGTCATAGCAACATCTTTTCGCACCTGCCGACATTGCTAAAAAGTTATACACAAGTGATTAATGCCAGGAAATTCTGGAGGCTAATTCAATTAGCCTGAAGCAACTCAAATTGAGTTTTGACTATCAAAAGGAGTGAAATGAAGAAACCAGATTTGCAAATCGACAGTTCAATTCACTCGAGGGGTTATGAGAATCAAAGACACCTCGACTTCGGACCTGAGCTACCTAAGACCCAGCCGCTTCGGCGACCCCAAGTATTCATCGCCGCGATTGCAACCGCAGTCAACGAAGTAATCTCTGGTGTTCGATCAGTAGATCAGTTACACGGTGTCCTAGACGAGCACGTCTATGAATCCCTTAAGCGTCGGGCAGTTTCCAGGGCTCAGTATCGCCTTGCCAATAACAAAAGACCTCAGGTTCAACCAACGGATGTGGTTCGAGTTAGGTTTCAATACCCAGCCGAAGGAGTAATTGAATCAGTGGTGGTGCTAAGCACCGGTAGAAGAACCAAGGCGGTGGCAATTCGTCTAGAGGGTGTCCATAACGTTTGGCGAGCCACCAATATTGGGTTTATTTAGCCTTTGAAGAAAGAGCTGCCCTTTTCAGGTTTCCCAGACTTTTTGGCCTGAGCTTGCTTTCTAGCCGCTGCGCGATTTAGCGGAGCTCGCTCAATTACCGCTTCAGCGTCCTCTTTTGGGGCGCCTGGGGCGCTGTAAGAAAGGTTGGCTTGCGGTCTGATTTGATCAGCAGGTGAAGAATTAACGGTTACCTCAACATTGAACAGGTAAGTGATAACTTCTTCCCTGATAGAGCCCATCATCTGCTGGAACATAACAAAGCCTTCGCGCTGGTACTCAACCAGGGGATCACGCTGAGCCATTGCACGAAGACCAATACCTTCTTTGAGGTAGTCCATCTCATAAAGGTGATCGCGCCACTTTCTGTCAATAACCGATAGAACCACGCGCCTTTCGAGCTCGCGCATTCCCACTTCGCCAATGGATGCACTTCGCTTTTGGTAAGCAATCTTGGCATCGCTCAGGATTTCCTTGGCAAGGAAGTTAGAAGTTAGCCTCGAAACGCTGCCAGCTTCTGCTAAAACTTCGTCGATCTCAAGCGAGATTGGGTAAACGCTCTTCAAATCTGTCCACAAAGTCTTCAGGCTCTGGTTTACATCTTCTTTGGTAGCAAGTGCTGACTCAACCAAATAGGTGATGGTCTCTTCAAGGAATTGACTTACTCGGCCTGCGATTTCATCGCCTTCCAAAATTCTTCTGCGGTCACCGTAGATTGCCTCGCGCTGACGGTTCAAGACATCGTCATACTTCAAAACGTTCTTACGGATCTCGGCGTTTCGTCCTTCAACCTGGGATTGGGCGCTGGCAATCGCACGCGAAACTACCTTGGACTCAATTGCGGTGTCATCAGGAACTCCGGATCGGTTCATCAGTGCGGAGGCCGCTCCTGAATTAAATAACCTCATTAGGTCATCGGTTAGCGAAAGGTAGAACCTGGATTCTCCAACGTCACCTTGTCGACCGGAACGACCACGAAGCTGGTTATCAATTCGCCTGGATTCGTGGCGCTCTGTTCCAAGCACATACAAACCACCGACGGAGAGAACCTTCTCGGCTTCAACGGCGACCTGCTGCTTGATTTTCTCAAACTCGGCTGCCCAAGCGGTTTCATACTGCTCTGGGTTCTCTTCGGAACTCAGGTTCTTTTTGGCTAGAGATTCAACTGTTAGAAACTCTGCGTTTCCTCCAAGCATGATGTCGGTTCCACGCCCAGCCATGTTGGTGGCAACGGTTACCGAGCCAAACTGACCGGCCATGGCAATAATGGATGCTTCACGGGCGTTGTTCTTGGCGTTTAGAACTTCGTGGCGAACTCCGCGCTTGGCAAGCAACACAGACAGATACTCGCTTTTTTCTACGCTGGTGGTTCCAACTAGCACCGGCTGGCCCTTAGCGTTACGATCAACGATATCTTCAACAACCATGTTGAACTTAACTTCTTCGTTCTTATAGATAAGGTCAGGCTGATCTTTTCTCACCATTGGCTTATTGGTTGGAATTGGAATAACACCTAGTTTGTAGGTGGCCATGAACTCGGCAGCCTCGGTTGCCGCTGTACCGGTCATACCAGCTAACTTGCTGTAAAGACGGAAGAAGTTCTGCAGGGTAACGGTAGCTAGAGTTTGGTTTTCGGCCTTTACCTCAACGCCCTCTTTGGCTTCAATCGCCTGGTGAATACCCTCGTTGTATCTTCTGCCAGCAAGGATTCTTCCGGTGTGCTCGTCAACGATTAGCACCTCACCCTTGATAACCACGTAGTCTTTGTCTTTCTTGAATAGCGCCTTAGCTCTAATTGAGTTATTCAAGAATGAAATCAGCGGGGTGTTAGTTGATTCATACAAGTTATCGATGCCTAAGTAGTCCTCGACCTTGGTGATTCCTGGTTCTAAGATTCCAACGGTTCTCTTCTTTTCGTCAACTTCGTAGTCAACAACCGGCTGTAGCTTCTGAGCAATTTTGGCAAACTCGGTGAACCAGCGGTTTGCTTCACCGGAAGAAGGTCCTGAAATAATAAGCGGCGTTCTTGCTTCGTCAATCAAGATCGAGTCAACCTCATCCACAATTGCGAAGAAGTGCCCGCGCTGCACCAAGTCAGCTTTTTGCCATGCCATGTTGTCGCGCAGGTAGTCAAAACCGAACTCGTTGTTGGTTCCATATGTGATGTCAGCAAGATACTGCTCACGACGAACTACTGGCTCTTGGCCAGAGAGAATGCAACCAGTTGTCATTCCAAGGGCTCTAAAGACTCGGCTCATCAGCTCACTCTGGTAGCTAGCGAGGTAGTCATTTACAGTGACGATGTGAACGCCACGACCAGCAATCGCATTTAGGTAAGCGGGTAGGGTCGCAACCAGGGTCTTACCTTCACCGGTTTTCATTTCGGCAATGTTGCCAAGGTGTAGTGCAGCACCACCCATAATCTGAACATCAAATGGGCGCAATCCGATGGTTCGCTTGGCTGCTTCGCGGACGGCCGCGAAGGCCTCTGGGAGAAGATCGTCTAAGGTTTCACCTTTGGCAAAGCGCTCTCTAAGTGAGGCGGTCTCATGCTTTAGCTCTTCGTCGCTTAGCTGCTGAAAGTCAGGCTCTAGGGCATTTACGGCATTGGTTAGGGCCTTCAGCTTGGCAAGGGTCTTGCCTTCGCCGGCACGAAGAACTTTGTCAAAAATAGACGCCAAAATGCGCTCCAAATCAATTGGGAAGTAATTACCTCAATCTTAGACGCTCGGCTACTTCCCCGCCCAGGCGAGCTTTCTAGCCCTTGGAATAGCTAAGAGCCAACACCCCAGCCACCGTTGCTCCCCCAAGACTTAGCACTCTTTTGCTCTCAAGGGCGGTCGCACCGGTAGTGACAACATCATCCAATAGATAGCAAACCCGTCCTATAACGGACTGGTTCAGACTCATGCTCATTGACAGGTTTGCTAGCCGCTCATTGGCGGTTAGTCCAACTTGATCCAAAACCAATCGAGAAAACCTCAGGCAATTTAGAACTCGCAAGCTAGGACTTTGGTTGGCGATGGCTTTGGCAAGTAGCAAGGTTGGCTGAAATCCTCTTTTGGAAAAGTTCTCTGGTCGACTGGGGGCAGGAACTAGGTAGGTCGGAAATCGACTTTCGGGAAGATTTTCAATAACCGGCCGAAGCATTTGAGCTAGCTCTGGAACTAAAGCAGACTGGCCCTTCTCCTTGAGCGCCACTAAAAGCTTGGACATCTCATTTGTGTAGTTGGTGACGGTATGTAGCTGAAGACCCGATACACAGAATTCTCTGGGTTCAATCAAAATCAATTCGCGACAGAAATCACAGAGATTTTTTCCAGACCTGTCGCAAACAGCACACCTGGAGGGAAAGAGAAGATCAATTAGCGAACTGTTTAGCACAATCGCTAGCTTGCCTGAAATGGCAAGCTATAAAAGAAAATTTATTCAGCTGTTGAAAACTACCTAGCGATAGTTATCGCAGATACTCCACTTTGAATAGAGCTCCAAAACGATCCCCTGAGAACAACTAGCTCACCTGATTCCTTTAGGGCATAAAGACTCGTGCCATCCCCTAGAGCCACCAAGGACCTGACGTCATCGACACCCTGAATCACTCTCGTTGTGCCACCTATAGCAACAAGCGAAATGTTTGAGGTTTGCGATTCACTGTTTAGAACAGCGAGTGTAACCGAATCAAACCAAGCAAGCTTTGTTGGGTTATCGATATCTGCTGCTACTGAAATTGGTTGCGAAAGTCGAATTGGCAAACCGTTTTCGTCCCTTAGGACTCCAGCGACCAGAACCTGATCGGTTCTGCCAGCGATTACCACGGCGACTCTGGAGCCCTCTGGCGAAAGCGCAAAATCGAGAATCTCCGCCCCGGCTAGCCAAGGTGCTTGAATCGGCAAGGAATTAACCGATAGCTGCGAGCGTGAAACCAACCATAGGTTCTTAAATGGGTCATAGTCCATCGCCACCAAGCTAGAGCGCGGGTCAACCAAGTCGATGGCTCCCCCCGGATTAGCCAATCCGGTAACTGCAACCCCATTTTCGGTTAGAGCAGTCAGCTTGTCTGAAGCTTTGGAAACAGCAAGCAGGGAAACCTCTCTGCTGCTAAAAAACGAGAGCCCGGCATTTGTTGCATCTTGGTTTGCTCCGGTTAGTGCCTGAAGACCTTCTTCTCCAACCGCCATCAAGGTGGCGGCTTGTGAGCCGCTCACTAGAAGCTGTGAATCTGGAATGTCCTGAGCTGAGCGCTCAATCGATACCGACACTTGGGTAATGGTGGGAAGTTGCGACAGGGTCGCAACCAGCTGTGCCTTCATTAGCGATCTGTCGCTGAGTTCGGCAACCAGTGCTCCCGCACTGAGGTCGACTAACGCAACTTCGCGCTGCACCGTAACCGCATCGATAGATAGCACTGTGCCAGTGGGAATTGCACTAACTACAGAATCTGCCAGCCAACTGGATGGGCCTGCCAGCAAAGCGTTTACTAACTTTGTTCCAGTTGCAGGGTTTGATGGAAACCAGCGAAGTTCTGGAACGAGAGTCTTTTTTGAAACATCAAGAAAGTAAATCGAATAGCTTTTGAAAACCACGTCAAACACTGGACGAATGACCATCGTGACATCTGGTGCGGTACTTAGTCTCACCTGCCCAGCATCTTCGGTGAAGGCATACTCGAGCACTCTCGTGGTTCCCGCTGGTAGCGTTTCGTATCTGCCATTGGCATCGATTCTTGCGGACACTTCGACTTCAACAAATGCCGTTCCGTTCTCAGTAACTGTTATACGCGGCGTCGCACTTTGAATAAGGAGCTCTTGGTTTGGGTTCCAGGTTGCTCTAATGGATTCACTGAGAAACTCCCTGGCGATTGCGTAGTCGTTTTGAGGTGCGGTTCCCGCAGATAGAAAACCAGAAAGAATCTCGGTTGGACTGGCACCATCAACTGGAGATAAAGGTGAGTAGTAAAAGGAATTGTTATCGGAGGGCTGAGCTAAATCTGGGCCTATTCGCACCGGACCAGAAACAGGTAACGTCGCACAGCCGCTCAAGGCTGCCACCAGAACAAGAGCTACCAGGGATCTCATTTGCTCTGCTCACTAGGAAGTGCAAGTGGTGATGAACTAATAGCCCCACCTTGAACCTTCGGCAAAGTGAGCCTAAAGCTAGCCCCGGCGCCCGGCTTTGCCGAAACATCCAAGGATCCACCGTGCAGCAGTGTGTCTTCGAGAGAAATAGCCAAGCCCAAACCGGTGCCGCCCGTAGTTCGCTTTCTTGCCGGGTCAGCTCGCCAGAAACGGTCGAAAACTCTCGCGAGTTCGCTCTCGCTCATGCCAACACCGTTATCGGTTACCCGAACTGCGACAGCTTCCTCGTTCATGCCCACCGCAACTTGAATCGGTTTACCTTCTCCGTGTTCGATTGCGTTGGCGAGCAAGTTTCTAAGCAAGCGTTCAATTCTTCGATAGTCAATTTCTGCCAGCACTTCACCCTGCGGTAGATCAATTTCAATAGCGCTGCCGCGCTTACTAGCAAGCGGATCAATTGAAGCTATCGCAGAACCAACTACCTGAGAAAGGTCGTGAATTTCAAGTTCTGGCCTAACCGCACCCGCGTCGTATCTGGAAATCTCAAGCAAATCGTTTAGCAGAAACTCGAATCTTTCAATTTGCCCCTGAAGAATCTCAGCAGAGCGCTTCAACGCAGGATCTAGATTCTCTCTCCCCTCAAAGATTAAGTCACCGGCAAGCTTGATGGTTGTTAGCGGAGTTCGAAGCTCATGCGAAACATCGGATACGAATCTTTGTTGCATCTTGGAAACGGATGCCAGTTTGGTAATTTGCTGCTGCAGGGAGTCGGCCATTCGATTGAACGATCTAGCCAAAAGTGAAACAACATCTTCACCTCTTTCTAACAGTCGAACATCCAAGGCTCCGTCGGCAATCTCCTCAGAAACCTCTGCCGCAATCTTTACTGGCCTAACAATCCAACCGGTAACCAGATATGCCACTCCACCAATGATGAAGATGATTGTGAGTCCACCTATAAACAGTGTTTGTTGCACAAAGTTCAGAGTCTGCTGGTCGCTTTTGAGGTCAAAAACCAGATAGAGCTCATGAGAGCCAGCAAGGGGAATTTGAATTGGTGAACCAACAACCAAGCCAGGGCTCGTGGTTGTGATTCCATCCAGGCTGCTAGAAAGCTGAATCGACTGATACAACAACCTTCCCTCGCTCAGTCGAACCTCAGCCCTAAAGCTTGGAGAGATAACAGCCGTATCGAGGCCAGAAGAGATAGGGCTTTGCAGCAATTGGACACCAGTTTGTCCAGGGGTTCGAAGTAGGGCAACCCTGCGGGTGTCAGCCACTTCAGTGGCTTCTAGCTTGGGAACAACCGAGTTCATAAGGGTTTGTAGTGCGATTTCGTCGCTAACAGTTGCAGCTGCAAAGGTGTTTTGAACATCCAGTACGGCAGCCTCAGACTCAGCAAGAACCTGCTGCAATCTCTCCTCGAACAATCCGTTTCCAATCGAAAACGACAGAAACCAGCCGAGTGCAACAAGAAGTACCGAACTAAGCGCAACAGTGGTAGCAACCGCTCGAGCCTGAACCGAGCGTCTGAGCAAGCTAAACATTGAGCCTAGCCAGCCCTATAGCCGATGCCTCGAACGGTCTTGATAATCGTTGGGTTATCTGGATCGGCTTCGATCTTTGAGCGAAGTCTTTGCACGTGAACGTTTACCAGTCTGGTGTCCGCCTTGTAGTGGTAACCCCAAACCTGCTCCAGCAATAACTCACGAGTGAAAACTTGCTTTGGTTTTTGAGCAAGAGTAAGAAGTAGGTTGAATTCCAAGGGAGTAAGCGATACGGGTTGTCCATCACGCAGTACTTGGTGGCCTTCAACATCTAAAACAAGTGAGCCAATTGTCACCCTGGATTCAGAGCTTGTGATTGGTCGAAGTCTTGCGTTTATTCTTGCCGTAAGCTCACTTGGCTCAAAAGGTTTTACCATGTAATCGTCGGCGCCAGCTTCAAGACCTAGAACAACATCGTTGGTTTCAGACTTGGCGGTGAGCATGATGATTGGCGCACCAGAAACTGCTCGAATTTCTTTGCAGACGGTAATTCCACTTTTCCCAGGAAGCATGACATCCAACAAAACAAGATCCGGTTGTTCAGCTTCAAAAATTGCGAGCGCCTGATTACCGTCTGGACAGTAAGTCGGGGTGAAGCCGGCAGCAGTTAGAACAATTCCAACCATTTCCCTAAGCGCATTGTCGTCATCGACGACGAGAATCTTAGGGGTCATGTCTGGTCCTAGTAGCGGTAGTGGTCCACCTTGTATGGTCCATTGGCTGGTACACCAATATACCGCGCCTGGTCCGGGCTCAGTTCTGTCAACTTCACGCCCAGAGCGTCAAGGTGCATTCTGGCAACCTTCTCGTCTAGGTGCTTAGGCAAAATGTGAACTCCCAGTGGGTATGCAGACAAGTTGGTGAACAACTCGATCTGGGCTAGCACCTGGTTTGAGAAGGATGTGCTCATCACGAAGCTTGGGTGGCCAGTGGCGTTTCCAAGGTTCATCAATCGTCCCTCGCTCAAAATCAGAACGCTTCTACCGTTTGGTAGCAACCACTCGTGAACCTGAGGCTTGATCTCGATTTTGCTGATGTCTTTGATCTTGCCGATTCCGGCCATGTCAATCTCGTCATCGAAGTGACCGATGTT
>JBIIXH010000101.1:0-3251 GCA_044338475.1 Rhodoluna sp. | reverse complement strand
TCGAGACGGTTAGTTACTGACCACTTACGCCAGGACCTAGGGACAATAAAACAAATGGCATCGCTCAAATTAGCAGCGTGATTGAAAAACGGGATACTCAGCGAGTTGTTTCTTCCAAACGGAGGATTAGAAATCGTGATCAAGTTTCGTTCCAGGATTTGTTGATCCAGGAAGCTACCCTCAGTAACCGATTCATGCAAAGGTTCAATGTCGAAGCTAATTACGCGCTTAGCGTTCCGTTCAATTACCGCCTCAATAAAGGCACCGGTCCCACCTGCTGGTTCCAAAATGGTCTTCCCTGCCAGCGGGCCAAGAACGTTTTCAATTTGGAGCACTAGTTCTCTTGCGAGTGGTTTGGGGGTGTAATACTGCTCTTTGCCGGTAACCCGAGTATTCCCGAGTTTTACTGCGGGAAGGGTTTCAGTTGGCATTACTCAAGGCTAACAACTATTCGGTTCGCCTTGCATCACTAGTACCCCTGGGGTTGTTATCCTAAAACGCCAACAAATACTGAACAAGCCTAGGACTAAGAAAATGCCGATTTCGAAAAGCACAGAATCAATGATTTCCGCCCGCGGTCTAAGAAAGATATTCGGGGACTTCATAGCGGTGGACGGAATTGATTTTGACGTAAAGCGTGGCGAAGCGTTCGGAATTCTTGGACCCAACGGCGCTGGAAAATCTACGACAATGAGAATGATTGCTTCTACATCGCACAGATCAGGTGGCGATCTGGAAATTCTGGGTAAAGACCCCAACAGCCACGGACCGGAAATCCGAGCACACCTTGGAGTAGTTCCTCAGCAAGACAACTTAGATCGTGAATTGAAGGTCTGGGAGAACTTATACATTTACGGTCGTTACTTCGGTCTCAGCCGAAAGTTCATGAAGGCAAAGATTGAAGAACTAATCGAATTTGCCCAGTTAGAGGAAAAGAGAAATTCTAAGACCGAAGAGCTGTCCGGGGGAATGAAGCGTCGATTGACAATTGCTAGGGCTCTAGTGAACGACCCGGAGATTTTGATGCTCGATGAGCCAACCACTGGACTCGATCCACAAGCCAGACATGTTCTCTGGGACAGACTCTTTAGATTAAAAGAGCAGGGAGTAACGCTAGTAATCACAACGCACTACATGGACGAAGCAGAACAGCTTTGTGATCGTCTTGTAGTCATGGACAAGGGCAAGATTATGGCCGAAGGTTCTCCTGCGGAGCTAATCAAGAAGTATTCAAGTAGGGAAGTTCTAGAGGTTCGCTTCGGCTCCAGTCAAAATGAGGACGCAGCAAAGAAAATTTCCGGGTTAGGTGACAGGTCCGAGATTCTCCCCGACCGCATTTTAATTTACGCCGAAAACGGCGAGTCGGTTCTTGAGCAGATTGTAAAACTCGGTCTTAGCCCACTGACATCACTAGTTCGAAGAAGCTCGTTGGAAGACGTGTTCTTGAGACTAACTGGTAGGACGCTGATCGACTAATGCAAACAGAAATGAGGCTCGAGCGAGGCAGGAAATTTGGTGCTTGGTATGTTGCCGAGTACCGACTGCGTCACATGAGCAAGTGGATTAGTGAAATTCTTGTCGTTAGTTTTGGTAACCCAATCATTTACTTACTCGCTATAGGTATTGGTGTTGGCTCTCTCGTTGAGGCAAATACTGGCGGCACCGGAATCAACGGTGTTAGTTACCTCACATTCCTGGCTCCCGCCCTGTTGGCCACAGCCTCAATTCAGGCGGCGATTGATGAAACCTCGTTCCCAACTTTGGAAGGGTTTGTTTGGAATAAGTCCTTTTATGGTATGAATTCGACTCAACTCGGTGCCCCACAAATAGTTGATGGAATCATGATTGCAGCTCTAATTAGGGCTGTCCTAACATCCGGGGTATATCTAATCGTCCTTTTGCTATTTGGCGCTGTTGTGCTGGAGTCAATCCCGTTGCTTTTTTTGGTTGCAAGTTTGGCGGGACTTTCTTTTGGTGCGCTGATGCTTGCAGCAACATCTTTTGTGAAAGAAGACGATGGCTTCTTTGCAATCGTAGCTCGATTTGTAATCGCGCCAATGTTTTTATTTTCTGGAACTTTTTATCCCTTAGAGCAGATGCCTGTATTTCTTCAGTGGATCGGTTGGATTTCACCGTTATGGCATTCAACTAACTTGTCCCGTGCCGTAAGTTACGGTCTAGATGTCCCTTTATGGCTCCTGATAGTGCACGGGTTTTTTCTACTTACTACTCTCGCGGCTGGATTGATTATTGCTAAGAGGCAGTTTAAGGTCAGGTTGCTCAAATGAGTATGTTGAATGCGAGTGTGGATTCGGCAATCGCCATTGCAGAGCGCAGAAATAAGAAACTTGGCTCTTCCGTATATGCGGGACGCGGAGGGTCCGTAATCGAACGAGCCTTTATGGCTCTTAAATCTTCAACCTGGTTCATCGTGCTTTCTGGCTTCGTAGAACCAGTTTTCTATCTCTTGGCGTTTGGCTACGGAATAGGAAACCTGATTGGTGTTGTGACATCCCCAGATGGAACGGAAGTACCCTACGCTGCCTTTATCGCCCCTGCACTTCTTGCAACCAGCGCGATGAATGGCGCAATTTACGATTCAACTTGGAATGTGTTTTTCAAAATGCACCACGCCAAGTTGTATCAGGGGATGCTTTCTACCTCACTTGGACCGTTAGATGTGGCGTTGGGCGAAATCGGCTGGGCGCTGCTTCGAGGCCTTACCTATGCGCTTGGGTTTTTTGCCATCGTGGCTCCACTTGGGTTGATATTGAGCCCCTGGGGAATTCTCGCAATCCCGGCAGCCCTTTTGGTAGCTTTCGGGTTTGCAGCTGTTGGTATGGGAATTACTTCTTATATGAAGAACTTTCAACAGTTGAACCGAATTAATTTCATTCTTTTACCAATGTTCATGTTCTCCGGAACCTTTTACCCGCTAAGTGTTTACCCTGAGCCGATTCAGGCGCTAGTTCAGATGCTCCCGCTGTGGCACGCGGTAGAGCTCATCAGGGGTCTAACGCTCGGAGCAATTGGAGTTGACATGCTTTGGCACGTGCTCTACTTCGTGGTCATGATTGTGCTGGGTCTGACATTCACAACAATCCGACTACGATCCCTGTTTATGAAGTGATTAACAGTTTTTTAGACTAGAAGGATAATCGCTTCATCATGATTGCGGCCTCAACTGCTTCGGCGCCTTTATCTTCCTTTGAGCCTTCCAGGCCAGCTCGATCTAGAGCTTGCTTCTCGTT
>JBIIXH010000100.1:0-3281 GCA_044338475.1 Rhodoluna sp. | reverse complement strand
CCAATTTTGGTCCAAATCCCTATCTTCACAGGCCTTTTCTTCGTGTTGAACGATGCCCAGGCCCAAAAAACAGGTGTTGGCCTAATGAATGCCACCCTGGCCACCCAGTTCTCAGACGCCACCTTCTTCGGAGCTAAGCTCTCGGAGACCTTCTTGACTGCTACCGGCATCGAGGTCCAGATCCTGGCCGGAATCATGGTCGTGTTGATGTCCGCTTCCCAGTTCATAACCCAGAAGCAGATCATCGCCAAGAACCAGAACCCAGACGTCCAAAACAGCCAATACATGCAGACCCAGAAGATCCTTTTGTATGTGTTCCCCCTAATCTTCGTAATTTCCGGAGTTTCCTTCCCGATCGCCGTTATCTTTTACTGGCTAACCTCTAACTTCTGGACCATGGGTCAGCAGTTCATCGTTATCCGCAACATGCCAACAGAAGGATCCCCGGCTTACCACGCAAGAGTTGAGCGTCTAGCCAAGAAAGGCAAGCTTCCTAAGGAGCTTCAGGAAAAGAAGGCAGCCGAAGACGCCGCCAAAGAGGCCGCAGAGGCTGCCGAAAAAGCTCAAAGAGAACAGCCAGTTTCCAAGAAACGGGCCAAAAAAGACCAAAAAAAGAAGAAGTAGGTAACCAAAGATGGCAGATTTAGAAGAAAGCAAAGAAAGAACCGTCAAACAGCTTGAAGAAGAAGGCGACATCGCCGCGGATTACCTGGAAGAGTTACTTGACATAACAGATTTGGACGGCGATATTGACATCGACGTCCGCGAAGGCAGGGCCTACCTGGCAGTAACAGCTAGCAAGGATTCCAACCTAGCTTTGATCTCCCACCCAGACACCGTGGAAGCTCTTCAGGAGCTAACCCGCCTGGCTGTTCAGGTGAAGACCTCCAGCTACTCGCGTCTAATTCTGGACGTAGGCGGCTCAAGACAGGCCAAGATTGACCAGCTGACCAAGGTGGTTGAGAAGTTCATCGCTAAGTTCAATGAGACCAAAGAACCTCAGCACCTGAAGCCGATGAGCTCTTATGAGAGAAAACTAGCCCACGATTTGATCGCGGCAGCCGGTTTGAGCTCAGAGTCCGAAGGCGAAGGACGCGACCGTCACATCGTCATATCCAAGCCTGAATAGTTTCACGTGAAACAATTTGAGGCTGAGCCAGATTCAGCCAAGGAAATTTTTGGCCCCCAAATCGATAAAGCAAGGGCATTTGCCCAAAAGCTCGCTAACGACAGCGATGACCTTGGCCTTCTTGGACCCCGAGAGCTAGGCAAGCTATGGTCCAGGCATATCCTGAATTCTGCTGTCGTGGCCGAAACCGTCAAACCGGGGGATCATGTGGCGGATGTTGGTTCAGGAGCAGGCCTGCCGGGGATCCCAATGGCGATTGCCCTACCAGAAGCCCATTTCGTCCTAATTGAACCTATGGAACGCAGATCAAACTGGATGCTAGAAGTCATTGAGGAGCTAGGGCTGACAAACGTCGAAGTCAGAAGGGCTAGGGCTGAAGAAGTCACAGACCTCAAGTTTGAGATTGTCACCGCGAGAGCGGTGGCTGCGCTAGACAAGCTGCTTCGTCTTTGCGTGCCGCTTCTGAAACCAGGGGGGTCTCTGGTTGCTCTAAAAGGATCAAGGGCAGCTGAGGAGATCGAGGCAGCTAAGAAGCTTCAGAAGAAGCTCGGGATTGCTTCATTCGAGATTCAAATTTGTGGGGAAAAGTTTCTTGCTGAGCCCACATCGGTGGTCAAAACTACGCTAGATTCTTCACGGGAGAAATAAATGCCAGAGCAGCCTGCAGAATCCACATCAGTCACTAAACCCACTGTTGAAAAGGGTTTGGGCTACCCTAACGCTCGACTTGAGAGTTCTCCACACCCCACAGGATGGCTTGTGGATAAGTCAGAGATTTCGGAGGTTTCACGTGAAACATCCCGATGATTTGGCATCAAATTTGACCGACTTAGCTGATACTCCGCTGGCTCGAGAGCTTGTGGAAAACTCTCAACGTTTGGAGCAGGCCGGGTCTAAGGTTGTGGATAAACCTTTAACTACGAGAATCATCACGATTTCCAACCAAAAGGGTGGTGTTGGTAAAACCACCACCACCGTGAACCTCGCATCTGCCCTTGCCTCAAAGGGTTTGAAGGTTCTGGTTGTCGACCTAGACCCTCAGGGCAACGCCTCTACGGCCCTAGGAATCGATCACCACGCCGACATCAAGAGCATCTATGAAGTGCTAATTGATGACGTGCCGATGGCCCAGGTGGTCCAGGTAAGCACCGAGAGCCCTGGCGTGACCTGTGTGCCAGCCACCATTCACCTTGCCGGAGCTGAGATCGAACTGGTTTCTTTGGTGGCCAGGGAGCAACGTCTTCGCACAGCCATCGAGACATACATTCAATCAACACCTACCCCACCAGACTTTGTTTTGATTGACTGCCCACCAAGCCTGGGTCTATTGACCGTCAACGCTTTCGTTGCGGCCAAAGAAGTTTTGATTCCGATTCAGTGTGAGTACTACGCACTCGAAGGACTGAGCCAACTAATCAAGAGCATCGAGATGATCAAGAAGCACCTTAACCCTTCACTCGAACTTTCGACAATCTTGTTGACCATGTATGACTCGAGAACGAAACTTGCTTCGCAAGTTGCGGATGAAGTGAAACTTCATTTTCCAAATCAAGTTCTTTCAACAATCATTCCAAGATCAGTTCGAGTTTCCGAAGCACCAAGCTATGGACGCACAGTTATCTCTTACGACCGAACATCACCAGGTGCAATTGCATATCTGGAAGCAGCAATCGAAATTGCGAACAGAGGAGCAGCCCGTGGCTGAGAAAAAAGGCGGCCTCGGTAGAGGCATCGGTTCATTAATTCCAACTTCGGATAAAACAACCGAACGTCCAGTGGATATATTTTTCCCAGCTGGTGGGACAAAAGAATCAAACCTAGTTGCCGTTCCCGGTGCACGCTTTGGTCATCTAGATGTTCAAGCAATTGTTCCAAACCCAAAACAGCCTCGCTCTGTTTTTGAACCAGAAGCTTTTGCTGAACTAGTTCACTCAATTCGCGAGCTCGGTGTTTTACAACCGATTGTTGTCAGAGAAAAATCTGAAGGCAAATACGAATTGATAATGGGGGAGCGAAGACTTCGCGCCTCCAAGGAAGCAGGGCTAACAAAGATTCCTGCAGTAATTCGTGAAACAACAGACGAGAACATGTTGCGCGATGCGCTTCTAGAAAACTTGCACCGCAGCGATCTAAACCCACTCGAAGAAGCAAG
>JBIIXH010000098.1:0-3324 GCA_044338475.1 Rhodoluna sp. | reverse complement strand
GGGCTATAGCGCAGCTTGGTAGCGCACTTGACTGGGGGTCAAGGGGTCGTGGGTTCAAATCCCGCTAGCCCGACCATGAAATATTGGGACTTAGCTAATTGTTCTAATCCAATACAATCAAGCTATGCCGACAGCTAGGAAATCGAGGTTCCTCAAGGGTGAGGTAGTTAACATTCCAAACCTGCTTAGCTTTCTGCGGATAGCTCTAGTTCCGGTATTTCTATGGCTACTTCTAAACGAGATGTTCCTTTGGGCCATTTTTGTGTTGATGGTTGCCGGTATCACTGACTTCTTAGATGGATTCCTGGCTCGCAAGCTAAACCAAATGACCAAGCTGGGTAAGGTTCTAGATCCGGTAGCCGATCGCCTATACATCTTTGCTACCTTGCTAGCTCTTTCAGTGACTGGAAACATCCCATGGTGGCTGGCGGCACTAGTTATCGCTAGGGATGTTTTGATGCTTATCTCGCTACCTGCTCTTGCCTCCCTTGGCTATGCAACCCTGCCAGTTCACTTCTTGGGTAAAGCCAGCACCTTTGCCCTTTTGTATTCATTCCCGCTCTTGTTGATGGGAAAGATCTTTGTCGAGGCGCAGTTCATATTGCTGCCCCTAGCCTGGGCCTTCGCTTTATGGGGGGTGGCACTTTATTGGTGGTCTGGGTTTGTTTACCTCTGGCACCTGATTTTGCTGTGGCGAGAGGACCGCGGAATTTCCACTAATCTAAGTAAGAGCCAAGGGGGTGCCTGATATGGATAGCGAAAAGCGCGATGAAGTTGAGAAAACTCTTCGCTTCAACTCCGAATGGCTGAACGAGGACAATCCTGACCTAAACCCCGAGCACGCAGCAGCTGTGGACGCTCTTCCCAGAGGAAATGCCCTTCTGATTGTCCGGCAGGGACCAAACTCTGGAGCCAGGTTCTTACTAGACAGCGATGTAACAACAGTTGGCAGGCACCCTGATTCTGCAATTTTCCTGGACGACGTAACGGTCTCAAGACGCCATGCTGAGTTCCGCCGTCACGGCAATTCCTTCCAAGTTCAGGATTTGGCATCCCTAAACGGCATCTACTACGATGGTGTCCTAATAGAAAGCGCCCTGCTAGAAGAGGGTGCTGAGATTCAAATTGGCAAGTTTAGATTTACTTTTTACCCATCGAAGGCAGCAGGAAACATCTAATGGCACAAGCCCAATCCAACGTGAGAGCTATATCTTCCTCCGGAAGATTACTCACCATCGGTCAGGTGCTTGCAATTTTGAATCGTGAATTTCCAGATCTTTCTCCGTCTAAATTGAGATTCCTTGAAGAGCAGGGTCTAATCGAACCGCAGCGCACCCCTGCTGGTTACCGAAAGTTTTCCGAACAAGATGTTCAGCGCACCAGAGTAATTCTTGAGCTGCAAAGAGATCAGTATCTTCCTTTGCGAGTTATCCGCGACTACCTAGAGCAGCTTGACTCAGGAAAGACTCCAAACCTTCCTCAGGTTCAGGCATCTGTTGCAAAGCTTCAGCCAAAAAATCCAATCAAGCTCACCAAGGTAGCTCTTATGAGTGAAACTGGCATCAGCGCAGGACTATTGCAAGAAGCTCAGACTTTAATGTTGATCAACAAGGATCCATTTGAAAGTGCTGACCTAGAGATTGCTCGAGCGATTGTTCATCTGCAGCGGTTTGGTATTTCACCTCGACACTTAAGAGGATTAAAGGCGTCTGCCGATCGCGAGATTGGAATCATTGAAGGTGTTGTTGCACCTGTTCTTTCCAAGAACGAAGCAGCCAGCAAATCCAGGGCTACCCATTATGCCCAGGAGATCGAGAACCAGTTCGCGACTATTAGATCTGAGCTAATCAAGTCGGTTATCTCCAAGATCGACAAGTAAAAAGCCCTTAATTCAGCGTCCGACACGCCGCCCTTACCGATTAACTGGCCTAGCAGACGCTAAGGCGGGAGAATTGAAACATTCAACCATTACAGAAAGGTTAGGCGATGTCTCAAAACGACGGTTTCAATAACGACATGTTATTTACCGACGGCATGATCTCGCAGGACCCAAAAGTTGGTTACCGAGGCACAGCTGCGGCTACCGCTAGCGGAATTAGCTACCGTCAGTTGGACTACTGGGACCGAACTGCACTCGTTCAACCATCAGTAAGGTCTGCAACAGGTTCTGGTTCGCAGAGGCTTTATGCTTTCCGCGACATCTTGGTTCTAAAGCTTGTAAAGAGACTGCTCGATACCGGAGTATCGCTTCAGCAGATCCGAATTGCCGTTGAGCAATTGCGGGCTGAAGGCATGAACGACTTGGCACGAATCACTTTGATGAGCGACGGGGCGAGGGTTTACCTCTGCACCTCACAAGATGAGGTTATTGACCTACTCGGCAGGGGCCAGGGTGTGTTTGGAATTGCCGTTGGAAGAGTGCTTCGCGAAGTTGAGGCATCGCTTGTTAACATTCAGAGCTTGCACCTAGATGACATGGACGAGCTAGCGGCCAGACGGGCCAGCAGAAAAGCTGTTTAGAGTTTTTTAGGGCTCGTCAACTAAATCAAGCACAGCCTGAATTGTCGCGCCGCGTCGAATTTTCGCACCCTTTAGCGCTTTCGAAGCTTTTCTTCCAGAGCGCTTGCTGGCGTCAACACTTTGTGACTGGAACAACTTATCTAGCACCAACTCAAAAGACTTTCCAGTATTCGCCGCCACCTCACCTGGCCAGCTGTGGATTGGCCTAGCAGCACCTTGGGCCTGCTGAACAGCGGAGTGTTCTTCAACTGCAACAGACATCAAGTCCGATCCAAACAATTGTTCCAGTTCCGCAAGACGGAACTGGTGCTCCTTGGAAGCAGGAATGTATCGGTTTATTAGCACTCCGAGGGGCTGCAAGCGACCCGCTGTCTGCTTACTAATTTCTGTAATTGCTCGCATCGCACGGTCGGCTGCTAACACAGAGAAAATCGAAGGCTCTGCCACAACCAGAACTCGATCGCTAGCGGTCCATGCCAACTGAGTTAGACCATTCAGCGAGGGAGGGGTGTCAACAATAACAAGGTCGTAATCTGTCTCTACTCGGCTAAGGGCTTCCTCAAGTCTCCAGAGATCTCTTTTGGTCGGAGTCGGGCTATCAAACTCGACCACCTTTGGGCTTCCTGGAAGTAAGTCCATGACTCCACCAGATGGAGACTCCCAGTCGCTTGCCACGATGGCTTTGACGACGTTGGCATGCTTTGGAAGCTTTAGCACCTCGGCGCAGGAGAGCTTCATCTCTCTGGTTGCACCTAGGGCTGTGGTGGCATCAGATTGTGGGTCTAGGTCTACTACGAGGGTTCG
>JBIIXH010000097.1:0-3426 GCA_044338475.1 Rhodoluna sp. | reverse complement strand
GAGAGCTTCATCTCTCTGGTTGCACCTAGGGCTGTGGTGGCATCAGATTGTGGGTCTAGGTCTACTACGAGGGTTCGTAGACCTCTAGAAAGTGCCGCTGAGGCAAGACCTAGGGCAACGGTTGTCTTGCCAACACCGCCCTTTAGGGAACTCACGCTAAGTACATGCACCCAAATAGGCTACCTTTTTATTGAGTTAATGTTTTTAGGTAAAACTGCCTGTTTCTAGGCCACAAAGGAAGACCATGTTTACCAAGATTCTGGTAGCAAATAGAGGCGAGATCGCTGTTCGCGCCTTTCGAGCTGCTTACGAGCTTGGGGCCAAGACCGTCGCAGTTTTCCCTTACGAAGACCGTAATTCAACTCATCGCCAAAAAGCCGATGAGGCTTATCAAATTGGCGAAAAGGGACACCCTGTTGCCGCGTATCTAAGCGTTGCTGAAATTATCCGCGTAGCCAAGGAATGTGGCGCAGATGCCATTTACCCAGGCTACGGATTTCTATCCGAGAACCCTGATCTTGCTCAAGCTGCCAGGGAAAACGGCATTGCATTCATCGGCCCAAGTTCCGAAGTTCTAGAACTCGCGGGAAATAAAGTCAACGCAATTGCAGCAGCGACAAGAGCCGGAGTTCCGGTGTTGCAATCTACTGGAGAGTCAGACAATCCAGAAGAGCTCATAAAAGCAGCCGAGAAAATTGGTTTTCCTCTTTTTGTTAAGGCTGTAGCCGGTGGTGGCGGACGAGGCATGCGCCGAGTCACAGAATCCAAAGACCTTGCAGAAGCTATTGATCAAGCCTCCAGAGAAGCTCAAAGTGCCTTTGGTGACCCAAGAGTTTTCCTTGAGCAAGCGGTGCTTCGACCAAGACACATCGAGGTTCAGATTTTGGCTGACAGTACCGGCGATGTGGTCCACCTTTTCGAGCGCGATTGCTCTATTCAGCGTCGCAACCAAAAAGTAGTGGAGATTGCTCCAGCTCCAAACATCGACGAGGCCCTTCGTCAGCAGCTCTACACAGATGCCGTCAACTTTGCCAAGGAGCTCGGCTACCAAAATGCTGGAACTGTTGAGTTCTTGGTTGAGACCACAGGCCCAAACACCGGCAAGCATGTCTTTATTGAAATGAACCCAAGAATCCAGGTCGAGCACACCGTCACCGAGGAAATCACTGACATCGACTTGGTGCAGTCCCAGATGAGAATTGCTTCCGGTCAGAGCCTCAAGGAGCTAGGGCTTTCGCAAGAAAACATTTCCATGCGTGGTTTTGCGATTCAGTGCCGCATTACAACCGAAGACCCTTCGGCCAACTTCAGACCAGACACCGGAAAGATAACCACCTACCGCTCTCCAGGCGGTGCGGGAATCCGCCTAGACGGAGGAACCGTCACGGCTGGTTCAGAAGTCTCTCCTCACTTTGACTCCTTGCTGGTGAAGCTTGTGGCAAGGGGACTAACTTTTGAAGCCGCTGTTGCTAGGGCGAGTCGGGGACTAGCCGAGTTTAGAATCCGTGGCGTTGCTACCAACATTTCATTTCTGCAAGGGGTTCTAGAAGACGAAACCTTTGCAACAGGAAATCTAAGCACAGCTTTCATAGATGAGAGACCTGAGCTAATGCGAACCAGGCCCTCTAAAGACCGCGGAACAAAACTTCTGCAGTGGTTGGCGGAAACTACCGTCAATCAACCAAACGGCCCAAGGCTAAATTACGTGAGCCCAACCTCGAAGCTGCCTGATGTTGACCTAAGCATTCCCGCTCCTGATGGATCTAGGCAAAGGCTCTTGGCTGTTGGCCCAGAGGAGTTCGCAAAAGAGCTTCGCAAGCAAAGTCACGTTGCAATAACTGACACAACTTTTAGAGACGCTCACCAGTCACTTCTTGCAACCAGAGTTAGAACTAGAGACTTAGTTCAAGTTGCTCCGCACCTAGCAAGACTTACTCCACAGCTGCTATCTGTTGAAGCCTGGGGAGGAGCTACCTACGATGTTGCCCTGAGGTTCTTAGCCGAAGACCCATGGGAACGCCTTGAAGCGTTGCGAGAAGCAATTCCAAACATATGTATTCAAATGCTGCTTCGCGGCAGAAATACCGTTGGCTACACGCCCTACCCAGAGTCCGTTACTGATGCATTTGTTAAAGAGGCTGCCGATTCGGGAGTCGACATCTTTCGCATCTTCGATGCGCTAAACGATGTTGAGCAGATGCGCCCTGCAATCGAAGCTGTTTTGGCAACCAAGACCGCAATTGCGGAAGTTGGAATCTGTTACACCGGAAACTTACTTGACCCCAGTGAAGATCTTTACACCCTTGACTACTACCTAAAGCTTGCTGAGAAGATTGTGAGCGCAGGCGCTCACATAATTGCCATCAAGGACATGGCTGGATTATTGCGTCCCGAAGCCGCTAGACTCCTGGTTTCTGCTTTGCGCGACAAATTTGATCTACCAGTTCATCTACACACTCACGACACCGCGGGCGGTCAGCTTGCAACACTACTTGCTGCCATTGAAGCTGGCGTTGACGCTGTTGACGTAGCTAGTGCTCCAATGAGCGGCACCACTTCTCAGCCATCGGCATCCTCGCTAGTTGCAGCCCTTGCAAACACAGATCGCGATGCACAGATTCCTCTTTCTGCCTTCACGCAGCTCGAGCCCTACTTTGAAGCAGTTAGGCGCGTTTACGCGCCGTTCGAGTCAGGATTACCGGCTCCTACCGGCCGCATTTATGATCACGAGATTCCAGGTGGTCAGCTTTCAAATCTTCGACAGCAGGCAATCGCGCTGGGACTTGGGAACCAGTTCGAGCAAGTCGAAGATATGTATGCCGCAGCGAACAAGATTCTGGGTCGGCCACCGAAGGTAACACCTTCTTCTAAGGTTGTCGGTGACCTTGCGCTTCACCTTGTTGCGGTTGGTGCAGATCCAGAGGACTTTGCAAATAACCCGCAAAACTACGATGTTCCAGATTCTGTGGTGGGCTTCATGGCTGGAGCTTTGGGTGACCTACCTGGCGGCTGGCCAGAACCGTTCCGAACCAAGGTCTTGCAAGGTAAAACTGTTGATCTTTCCCTTACAGAAGTTTCGAGCGAAGACCTTGCTTTGTTAGCTGGAAGTAAAGCCGATAGGCGAGCGACCCTAAACCGTTTGCTGTTTCCTGATCCGTACCGCGAGTTCAAGAAGATGCGAGAGAACTACGGAAAATTGGATCAAGTTGAGACGATCGACTTCTTTTATGGTTTGGAGCAGGGTAAAGAACACGTTATTGAGCTATCAAAGGGAATAACTTTGTTTATCGGCCTTGAGGCTATTGGAACTCCGGATGCGAAGGGTTTCAGAACTGTCATGGCAACCCTGAACGGACAGCTGCGACCGATAAACGTCAGAGATAGAAAGATTGTCAGCGATGTAGTGAGCTCCGAGAAGGCGGACAC
>JBIIXH010000019.1:0-10796 GCA_044338475.1 Rhodoluna sp. | reverse complement strand
GGGGCTAGTTTGATATCTAGCTGTAGGTCTTCGATGATCTTGGTTGGTAGAAGTGAAACTAGGTAGGAATACCTAGATAGCTTGGCTTCCACCCCCGGAAAGGTTTGCTCAGATACTGCAGCTCCGCCGAAGGTGGAGAGTCTTTCTAGCACTGTGACTTTGAGGCCTGCTTTTGCTAGATAGCAGGCTGCGGTTAGGCCGTTATGGCCCCCGCCTACAATCACGACATCGGTATTCATGCTCCAATTATGAGGTCGCCAGAGTCGGGGAGAAGACCAACCGGTATAGAGCCCCAGCTGTTGGATAGAAGCGGGCCAGCCAACAAAAACGCCCTAGAACCAGCGTTTTCTAAGGGATTATCACGAGTTAGTAACATCTACCCAAACCTGACTTGCCAAAGTCCGATTTGTGCTATTTTCATGAGAAATTAGTCAATCGTTTGACTAAATTGGAGGCCTAAGTGATCCAAGCAACGCTCGCAGATGTTGCAAAAGCAACAGGGGTGTCAGTTTCGCTTGTTTCGCTCGTCTTGGCCGGTAAGGGTGCAAAGCGTTGCTCTGCAGCAACAGAAGCACGTATTAGAAAAGTTGCCAAGGAACTTGGTTACCGAACTAACCGTCTAGCTAGGTCCCTAAAAGAGCAACAGACCAGAACTTTGGGAATGCTCAGCATCGAAGTTGCCACCACTCCTTATGCGGGCCAGCTTCTTTCAGCCGCACAAAAAACTGCCAGGTCTCATGACTACGAGCTTCTATTTGTTGAAGTGGAAAACAACCCAAAGTCAATTGAAGAAGCTTTTGGTTTGCTCGGTGAGCACCAGGTTGTCGGAACAATCATTGCTGCGTATTTTCACTCACCGATAAAGCTGCCTAGAGTTCTACCTAGAAATCTTGTTTTTGCAAACTGCCTTCCTAACAAAGGTTCGTATCCAACTTTCATCCCTGCTGAGTATTCCTCCTATATGCAATCGCTAAAGGTTCTGGGAATTGCTGGACACAAGAACGTCGGATTGATTATTGACGAAGTTGAGTGGCCGGCCGTTAAGGGACGAACTAAGGCGTTCTTTGATGCAGCACAAAGCTTTGGATGGATCAAGCCTGAGGAGAGAATCTATAAAGTTTCTGATGCCACATCTGAAAATGGCTATCGCGCAACTCTAGAAATGATGTTGCGTGATCCAGAGATAACTGCAATCGCTTGTTATAACGATCCTCTAGCGATGGGTGCCTACCAGGCACTGCTCGAGCTCAAGATCAGCATTCCTGATCAGGTTTCCATTATCGGTTTCGACGATTTGGAATTGATTTCCGGTGGTTTACGCCCCGGATTAACCACAGTCCGCTTACCTCATTACCAAATGGGGCGAGAGGCAGTGGAAAGACTCATCGACATCTGCGAAGACAGAGATGAGAACCCGAAAAAAGTAGTTGAAATCCAAGGGGAACTAGTGGTGCGTGACTCAGTTTCGGTTCCAAGAAACTCAGCAACTAGCCACTCATCATTTAGGGCTTCAGCTCAATCCAATCAAGAAGAGGAAAAATGATCAAAACAACTAGAGTTCTGCTAGCTGCTTCATTGGCTGGCACGCTTGTACTAACTGGTTGTGCGGCAACAGATGGAGCTAGTGGCGAACCAGTCAAGGTTTCGATGTGGTCACACGCGGCCGGTAATGATCAGGAAATTGCAACCGTAAAGGAAGCAATTACTGACTTCAACGCCAGCCAAACTGCCTACGAGGTAGTCCTAGAGGAGTTCCCACAGGAGTCATACAACGACTCCATCGCTGCAGCTGCAGCTTCGGACTCCCTTCCATGCATCATTGACGTAGATGGTCCGATCATGCCGAACTGGGCATGGGCTGGATACATGCAGCCACTAGCAATTGACTCAGCACTTGAAGATTCACTTATTTCTGGTGCCAAGGGTTACTACAACGGAGAGCTTTACTCCGCTGGAGCCTGGGACGCTGCTCTTGGAATCCTAGTTCGCGCGTCGACCCTAGAAGCAGTTGGCGCAAGAGTGCCAACAGTTTCAGAGCCATGGACCTTGGAAGAGTTTGACGCTCTTCTAGCGGACGTGGACGCGACTGGCGACTACGACTACGCAATGGACTGGGGTAACGGCTGGACTGGTGAGTGGTTCCCTTACGCTTACAGCCCACTAATGCAGAGCTTCGGTGGAGACCTTATCGACCGAGACAGCTTCGAAAGCGCTGATGGCGTAATCAACTCAGCAGAGGCTGTTGCCTTTGGTGACTGGTTCGGATCAACCTTCGCAGATGGCTATGCAAACCCAGCACAGACCGGTGACCGCACTGAGTTCATCGCTGGCACCATTGCAATCCAGTACAACGGTAACTGGGCTGTAAAGGATGCTCAAGAGGCTCTAGGCGATGACCTACTGATCCTTCCGCCACCAGACTTCGGTAACGGACCAAAGATCGGTGCTGCTTCATGGCAGTTCGGTATTTCAGCAACTTGCGACCAGGCCGAGGGTGCAACTCAGTTCATTGAGTTCATTCTGCAGGACAAGTACATCGTTGCATTCGCTAACCGCATTGGTTTGATCCCTGCTACTGCAACCGCAGCAGCTGAGGTTCCAAACTATGCACCGGGTGGACCATTCGCTATCTTCGTTGACCTATCTAACGAATTTGCTGTACTACGTCCACCAACACCTGCTTACCTAAAGATCTCAACGATCTATGAGAAGGCAGTTGCTGACATCATCAACGGAGCAAACGCCAAGCAAGCCTTGGATGCTGCAGCCGATGAGATCGACGCTGATCTAGCGGACAACGACTTCTACAAGTAAGTCGTCTAAGTTAAGTCTTGGGGGTGTGGTTTCACCGCACCCCCAAGACACTTATCAAAGGACACCCAAATGGCCACCCTAAATCTTTCCAAAGGAAAGCTCTTTAGCAACAGCCTCGAAGCCAGATCCGCAAGGGCCGGCTTCCTATTCGTCTTCCCAGCGGTAGCGATGATGCTGCTGTTTCTGGTCGCGCCAGTCATCCTGGCGTTTTCTTTAGGATTTACCAACGCTAAATTTGCTAGCCCCAATGAGCCGGAGTTCACCGGAGTAGATAACTTCGTCGAGATGCTCTCTTTAGGCCAAGTCACAGTCCCAGCTGACCCAAATGATGAAAACTTTGCTTTTGACAAATTACGTGAATTCACAAAGCCGGGAAATAACACCCCATACGCAGGGATGCAGGTTCTGACCGAGAGCTACAGCGCCGATGGCACTGAGGCTAACTTCACAGTTGCAGGCGATGCGCTGTTCTGGAAGTCACTGGTAAACACACTTATCTTCGCTGGAGTCATCGCCCCACTGCAAGGAGGCTTAGCTCTAGGTCTTGCTCTTTTGATTAATTCCAAAATCAAGGGCAAGGTTTTCTTCCGAACCGTTTACTTCATACCAGTGGTTACATCGATGGTTGTTGTTTCGATCTTGTGGATTTTCTTCTACCAAAAAGACGGTCTAGCGAACGTAATTCTGGATGCTCTGATACCCGGCTTCGAACCGGTGGCATTTCTAACCAATCCCGATCTTGCTCTGCCTGCAATTATTTTTATGTCCGCTTGGCAGGCGGTTGGTTTCCATATGATTATTTGGCTTGCTGGTTTGCAAACTATTCCTGGGGAGCTCTACGAGGCCGCCACTGTAGATGGCGCAAATAAGTGGCAACAGTTTAGGGCAGTGACTTGGCCCGGTCTCAGAACCACCTTTGTGTTTGTGTTGATTATCATCTCGATCCAGGCCATGGGAATCTTTACTCAAATCAACGTCATGACGCAGGGTGGGCCGCTTGATTCAACCACCACAATTGTTTTCCACATCTTCCGAGAAGGCTTCCGCAAAAACGACATTGGTTACTCTTCCGCTCTAGCGATTGTGTTCTTCGTAATTGTTGTCACAATCTCGGTCATTCAGAGGCGATTGACTAGGGATAAGGAATAACTATGAAGACTAAATTCACCCTAGGGTTGGCTATTCAGTACGCTTTGGCGATATTCTTCATGCTGCTATTTAGCTTGCCGCTACTTTTCATGATTTCCTCGAGCTTCAAAGACCCACAAGCAATCTTTGGAGACGTTAAGTCTTGGAAGGCTTTCTTCCCGGTCGGGGATGTCAATTTCGATCAGTATTTGGGCGTCTTCGACAGATTGCCACTTGGCCTGTTCCTTTTCAACTCGATATTCATCTCCAGCGTTGTTGTTTTGCTGGGATTGTTTGTTAACAGTTTGGCGGGTTACGCAATTGCTCGTCTGAAGTTCAAGGGCCAGAACGTTATCTTGGTTGGACTCATTGCAACGCTAGTAATTCCTTTCGAGACAATCGCGATGCCTCTTCTGGTTCTTGTGAACTCACTTCCAAGAATCAGTTTTGAAAATGGCACCATCGAATTGACAACTGGTTGGCTGAATACCTATTTGGTCCAAATTGCGCCATTTATCGCCTGGGGTTTCTCGATTTTCTTGTTTGTTCAATACTTCAAGACCATTCCAAAAGAACTTGATGAAGCGGCACTGATCGATGGGGCAGGGTTCTTCGCGATCTACTGGCGCATCATTGTTCCGCTGGCGGGTCCCGCGTTTGCGACAAGTGCGATTTTGAGCTTCCTTGCTATATGGAATGCATATCTTTGGCCGGTGATGGTGGTGCAAACAGAATCACTTCGAACGGTTCAGGTTGGTTTGGATTATTTCTGGGCTTCCACGAGTGAAGAAGGAACTCAGTGGGGAGAGATCATGGCTTACTCAACTCTCATTACTGTCCCAATTATTATTGTTTTCGTTATTTTCCAGCGGGCTTTCGTGGCCTCGGTGGCGTCCTCTGGTGTGAAAGGTTAAAAGTTGCTAAAGCTAAATGATTCATGGGTTTGGGATAGTTGGTACGCATTTGATGGAGAAAATCACCACGCTTTTTATCTGAGGGCATCTCGGGCCCTTGGTGACCCACACCGTCGCCACCGCCAGCCCTACATTGGCCACGCGATCTCTAAGGATCTAAAGAACTGGACCGTAGTGCAGGACGCGGTTGCTATTTCCGACCCGCCAGCATTTGACTCATGGACTACTTGGACCGGAAGCGTTATCAAAGGCGATGATGGCCTGTGGTGGATGTTTTACACCGGAACCTCCAGAGACGACGGTGGGGATGTTCAACGAGTTGGCGCAGCAAAATCTACCGACTTGCTTTCCTGGAAAAAAGTATCTTCCGAGGCATTAGTCGAAGCGGATCCTAAACAATACGAAATGCTGGACTACTCGAAATGGCACGACCAGGCTTGGCGCGACCCTTGGGTATTCAAACACGAAGACGGAAAGTGGCACATGTTCATCACAGCTCGTGTCAATGACGATTCGCTTGATACTCGCGACCGGGGAACACTCGGCCATGCTGTGAGCACAGACCTGATGTCCTGGGAGGTGCAACCACCACTGATTTCGGGAGCGTCTGGCTTTGGTCAGCTTGAGGTCTTCCAGATCGAAGAGATTGATGGCAAAGCAGTGCTCATCTGGTGCTGCGGCACCGATGAGCTTTCAGCCGAATCCAAAGCGAAGTTTGGCGAAGGTGGAATGTTCTCGGTAACGGGTGAGAGCCTGACTGGACCATTTGACATGACAAAGGTGACTAGATTCCCTCACCCAAGCTTGTACGCGGCAAGGGCAGTCCAGCACGAAGGTAACTGGTACATGCTTGGATTCATCAATGAAGTGGACGGCAAGTTCGTTGGTGAGATCTGTGACCCGATTCCCATAAAGGTCAGCGGAACGGGCTTGACGATCGTTTAGGGCTAACTAGCTTTGGGCCACAATGGCTTCCCAAATCTTCGGTCAGCACTATGTTTTATGGCTCAGTAATGTTCGTAGGGTCATAATTAGATTAAGTCCACAAACAAAGACAGGGGGTTCCAGTGTCAACATCCAGGACCCTTGTTGTGGTTGAAAACGAGTCATTACTTCGAGATTTGATCGCCAGATCACTAGAAGCAGTTGGCTTCCACGTGACAACTGCAGCCAATGCCTCTGATGCCAAGAGAGCCTGCAAAGCGGTTGACCCAGATGCTTGCATCGTAGACATCGAATTAGGCCCAGGCCCTGACGGTTTTGATTTTGCGGAGTATCTATCTAGAGAAGCTCCGGATGTCGGAGTTGTATTTCTAACTAATCTTCCAGACCCAAGATTTGCTCAAAGGGATTCAAAGTCCGTGAAGCAATCGCAGGCGTATTTGCGTAAATCTCAACTAGTTGACTCCAAAGAATTGGTCGATGCTGTAAATGCCGTTTTGAAAGAAGAAGACGTATCTGCGTATCGTCATGATCAGGCCGCAGAAAGGCCTCTTGCTGATCTATCCAAAAGGCAGTTGGTTGTTTTGCAGCTGATGGCAGAGGGACTTTCTAATGCTCAAATCGCTGAAGCTCGAGGCACCACCGTCAGAGCAGTTGAAGGAATGATTTCAAGAATTTTTCAAGCACTCGATATCGACGCTCAAGGCTCCGGCAATCCTCGCATTGCCGCATCGAAGGCTTACCTCAGTGCTGTTGGTGCGGTAGCGTCCGATCAGTGACCGAGAGTTACAAACCCCATCGCCCAACAGCGAAAAGGTTATTTCAGCAAGTTGGATCTAGGTATGCACTCTCAAACCAAGCACTAATTCTTTTTCTCGTTCCAGCATTTGGCGTTGGATTAATTTTTGATCAGACTAGATCCGATTCCACTGTTGAGTATCGGTTGATAAGCACGACAATTGGATACCTAGCCACCATCGCGCCGCTTCTAATTGCACGTATTTTCTTACCTAACAAGCCAAGAAGAAGTCGGCCTGCGCTGATCATGATGATCTTTATGCTTGCCGGTCTTGTTCGCGGAGCAACACTTCTGGAATTCTCCATTCTCTCTGGAGAATTCCAAGAAGGAGAGCTGCTGTATCGCCTGGTTGGTGGGCCGTTGTTTACTCTCGTTTCGCTCACCTTGAACGCAATATTGGCGTCGAACTATGCGCGGCATAAAGAGGCACTTCTGATGCTCGCCGCGGAGCGTCTGCGACTGCAGGTTAGATCTGCAGGAGTGTTGGCCAGGGTCCAACAGCAGCAAGAAGAGTTGGTCGCCAAAGTCGAAACTCTTATCCGCCCCGCGGTGAGAAAGATTCAAGATACATTTTCGACCGATTCCTCGGAAGCGGTAATTGGCTCCCTTAGGGATGCTGCCGACGAAGTAGTCAGGCCACTCAGTAGAGAGGTTGCCGAGGGTAGTGATGAACTGAACTTTGGAAGTGAACCCGAAGCAGTTCGATTCAAATCTGCTCTTCCGAAGCGAGTAATTCTTGGAGAATTCCTGATTCCATTTTGGGCAGCCACCATGACTCTTGGACTTTTGGCATCCAGCACGGTTTTACTTGAAGAGCCACTTACCGCCCTAATCGTCTTAACTTTGATTTTCGGTTTGATCTTTGGCTTTGGAAGACTGATGCAAATACTCACTAGCAAGTTAGAGATACCCACCCTCGCTGCTTGGTTGATTGTGCCACTCAGTTACGCATTTCCTCTAAGCGCCTTCTTTGTTTTGAAGCCGCTATTGAACATGCAAAGCACTAATGCTCAGATCTTTACCATGCTATTTTTTGAGTTCATTTTGGGAGCCTTGCTCTTCTTCTCTCAACTGGTTCAATTACAGCGCCGGGAAACCACCGAAAGACTGGAGGATGTCAACAAACAGCTGGAGGTTATTTCTTCAAGGCTCTCTCAGGAGCTTTGGTTAAACCGGAAGCGGATGGCAGCTCTTCTGCACGGCCCAGTGCAGGCGTCTTTGTATGCTGCTGCAATGGGTATGGCACAAACCAGCAACCCAACAGCTGAGTATCTGGCGAAAGTTCAAAAAGATATCGAGTCTGCTCTTGAGCAGCTAAACAATCCAAACCGGCTCGAGTCAGAAACTTTAGTTTCTGTCCTGAATCAGATTCGAGACCTCTGGTCCGACAGTGTTGAAATCAAGATTGAAATTGCAGATGAACTAGAACAAGCCATCACAAGCGAACCTCTTACTTGCGAGGCAACCATTGAGCTCACCCGCGAGCTCGTGACGAACTCGATCAAGCACGGTAAGGCGAACCGAGTTCAGGTAAGTATCTCGAGTATCGATAACAGTAGGTTTGGGGTGGAAGTCATTGACAACGGAAGCGCCCCAGACCCAGAAGCTGAGCCAGGCTATGGAACCAAGGTTCTCAATGAGCTCAGCTTGAAATGGGAGAGAACCAGGTCAGGCGACACAACCCGTGCTTACGCAGAAATGGTTCTTCCAGGAGGTAGCGTCTAGGTTCTATGCCTAGACCAACCCCAGTTCGCAGACCCCTTAGCTTGCCTCACCCAACGAGGCTTGCTGAGAATGACCCTGCCCGCGATGAGATGCTTCGCCGTCACGAGTTGGCCATGGCCCTAGATCAGCCAGGCTACAAAGACCCGATAACTGGCAACTTTGTATTCACCGCGAAAACTCTTTCAAACTTTGAGCGCTGTTGCGCTATGGAGTGCAGGCACTGCCCCTTTAAGCGTTAGCTGCAATAACGGCAGCTAGCTCCGCTTTAGTCGGCGGCTCCGCACCAGTTCTTTCGCATGTGATGCTCGCCGCAATGGCTGAGACCTTTGTGATATCCACAAGCTGGTCATTTGATACCGAAGCTAGTTTTTGGCTTGGGTCTTGGCCTAAGGCATCGATTATTAGTAATCCGGAAAGCATGTGTGCGCAGAAGGTATCTCCAGAACCCACGGTGTCTTGGACCTGAACAGCTCTTGATGGGACATCGATACGAGTTCTACCCTTGCGATAGATGCTAACGCCATCTGCTCCACGGGTCACAAATACAATCTGCTCGCTTGCTCCAATCCAACCCCAAACAATCTCGTCAACGCTTGATCCAGCTTCAAGCCCATATAGCCAATTGATGTCATCGTCGGAGGCCTTCACAACATGCGAAATTGAGTTGATTCGCTCAACTCTTTCTTTCTCGACTGCTGCATCGAACCCAAGCGCCGGTCGGACATTTATGTCATGAGATAAGGTCAGCGAACCTGCCTTGAAAAACTCTTCTGCCCAAGCTTCAATAATTTTGTTACCAGGACCTAGTGCCATAGTTAGGCAACCAAACTGCAAGGCCTTTGCTCCAATTTCAGAAAGCTTAGCTGCGGTGGGTAATTCTTCTCTAGTGAAATTCCAGTCCGCGGTTCCTTCAACATAGAAGGAATATTTTGCACCACCTGATGGACCAATTGATGCAATTGCCAACGAGGTTGCCTCCGGAGCATCAATTGCGTAGTCAAGACCTACACCATTGTCTTCTAACCGGGTTCTGATCTTTTGGCCAAACGAATCGGAGGAGATTCTGGCAAGAAGCTGCTGAGCGGTGCCCGCTCTTGCTAGAGCGATAGCAACATTGGCATTAGCTCCACCAACTACGGCTTGGTAGCTTCCGGATTGAGATTTACTCTCAATCAGGTCAATAAGAGCCTCGCCAATCACCATAATCATGGCTCAAGTTTAGGGCTCGGGCGTAGGCTAAAGATATGGAAATCAAACTAGCTAAGCAAGCAATCCTGACCCCTCTTATTGGCCTCGTGGCAGGCTGGACTCTGTTCATGTTCGCCATCTACTCCAACTTGTTTATCTTTCCCTTAGTTGACAGTCAGGGACAGTATCTGGGTGAAGCTCAGGTGGTTAAAGTAGCGACCTATCTTTATCTTCTGGGAATCGTAGCCTTTGGGCTTTTGTCACTTCGTGGACAAGAACTTGCCCTACACGCCAGAGAGCTTGCCGGACTCGAAGCGCCACTACCTCGTGCCGCTCACAGGTTCACTAACCTGACCGTTGTGATTTCCCTAGTCGGTGGTTCAATTTATGCCATAACCAACTTCCTCAACGCGTTCACTAGCTTTGGCAACGATGGTGTGAACCTGCTAGTTCGCCTATTTGATGTTTATGTGCCAATTGTTTTGGCGACAATTCTTGTGATCTTCATTTTGCTTCGCGCTTTTGTATTCAGAAAACAAAACGTCAAGGAAGCCAAGAAAGAAGGCCTTTCCGAATCAGAGAAGGCTCTTGGTCTTGGCTACGCGATTCCTATCTTGTTTACCGCGGTGGCAATCATCTTTGGTTTGGTGGTTTACGACATCACCCGCACCGATCTTCAGGTTTGGGTATGGGTTGTAATCCAAGTCATCATTGCACTAGGTATCTTGCTTGGAACAAGATTCTCTTCAAAGGCAAGATCAGCTAAAGCTGCTCCACCAAGAGTGAGACAGACTTTAGCAGCAGGCGCTGCCAATTTAAACTTCGTACTTTCCATTGTCTTTGGTGCAACAGTTTCGATTATGTCCTTCACCTTTGGAGCCAGCGCTATTGAGTCGCTAAGGGTGTGGCCAGAATACAAGGAGCCAGTTGGGGACGAAGAGTATTACTACGACCCAACTTGGAATGTGTCCAGTTTCGAATGGACCTGGTTCTTCGAATCAATGCTTCCGGCAGTGGTATTGCTTTTGATTGCAGCGGTTGGAATTTACTTGTTTATCACCGAACGCAATCTAGGACCAGTTGCCGTGGAGGCTAAGAAACCTTCCAGCAAGAGACCAACCAAGCCCGTTGCGAAAGCCAAGAAGAGTGCGACTAAGTCAAGGACAGCAGCTAAAGCTACTGCTCCAAGAAAACGCAACGGCTAAGGGTTTGTTCTAGCCCCTTAGCCACCAGTTGATGGGGATGTGCACCCTGGAAGCCCAGGCGCCTTCGTCGTGACCTGTTCC
>JBIIXH010000099.1:0-3293 GCA_044338475.1 Rhodoluna sp. | reverse complement strand
CTTGTTATCTCTTAGAGCGTCTAGAACACCCCAGGTGGTGTTATCTGATGCCGTTCTAGGGTCAAAGACGTTCTTGCCATCGTGCATCATCAAAATGGGCGTATACGAAACAACCTTTTCTGGGACCCAGACATCGACTCGATGGCTATCAACTTCAAAAGTTTCCAGTTTTCCAAAAGCCATCGCTATCTTCTGTTTTCTAAGTTCCCTAAAGGCCATAAAAAGCGGAAAGGTGAAAGCCATTGCGGTTATTCCAGAAGCCAAGAAATAAAGCCACACTCGCTTCATGCCAAGCTTCTTAGCTTCATAAAGCATGAACACTACAAGAGCCAAAATCACGATAAGTAGATCCAGGGATAGAACCCAGTCAACAGCCGAACCGAACCAAGCCTTGATGTAGTCCTGACCTTCGAGTGAGGCAATTGCGTTGAACCACCAGGCGGTGATGAGCCCAATGCCAGCTAGGACGAAGTAGATTCTGGCTCGCAGTTCGTGACCGAACATAGTGATTCCTTTCTCGGTTGTTATTACCCTAGCAACGCCAAGCGAGGCGGTAATCTAGAGAAATGTTGATGTCAGATCGCGATATACGCGCAAGTATCGAAGCCGGCCAGATTGGGCTAGAGCCCCTAGAGATGGGTTTACTACAACCAAGCTCAATTGATGTTCGCCTAGACCGCTTCTTTAGATTGTTTGACAACCACAAGTACGCCTTCATCGATCCTGCTGAGCAGCAGGATGAGCTAACCCGTTTGATTGAAGTAGACCCAACAGAACCATTCATCTTGCACCCAGGCGAATTCGTTCTTGGTTCAACTTATGAGTTTGTAACGCTGCCGGATGATGTTGCAGCAAGGTTGGAGGGAAAAAGCTCGCTTGGAAGACTTGGACTTCTCACACACTCAACAGCAGGATTTGTTGACCCAGGATTCAAAGGTCACGTAACCCTCGAGCTATCAAACGTTGCTACTCTTCCAATCAAGCTATGGCCAGGAATGAAGATTGGTCAGCTTTGCTTTTTCAAGCTGACATCGCCTTCAGAACATCCTTACGGAAGCGAAAAGTACTCTTCAAGGTACCAAGGACAGCGCGGACCAACAGCTTCTAGAAGTTACAAGAACTTCTATAGAACCGATGTTGGTTCCGCTCCGCTAGAGAACTAGTTAGAGTAACTGACCTTCGGATTTGGATTCACTCTAAGCAATAGCGCTAATCCAACAACCAGAATCACCATCAGGCCTAACACACCGTAGATGGTTGTGTTTTCTTCACCGGTAACTACCGCTGCAATTGTGATTGCGGTTGCCCAGAAGAAACCGGATAAGAAGCTGATTGCACGACCGGTGGTCTGATACAAACCAAACACTTCACCCTCTCGTCCTTCAGGTGCGAACCTGGAAACGAATGTTCTAGAAGAGGCCTGAGCGGGGCCAACGAACAAGCACAGCGCCAAACCACCAATCCAGTAGGTAATCTGACCCGCGTCAGCGAAGATAAAGACACCAAAGCCTGCAATTATCAAGCCAATCAGAGAAGCGGCAATAACGTTTCTTGATCCAACGACATCGTCAATACGACCGCCAATCACTGCTCCAATTCCAGCAACGATGTTGGCGGCCATTCCGAAGATGATGATTTCAGTCTGAGTGAAACCAAAAGCAAGAGATCCAAGAACCGCTCCGAAGGTAAACACACCGGCTAGACCGTCACGGTAAACAGCTGAGGAAATCAAGAACTTGAAAGTGTCAGGTGCTTGCTTGTAAAGACTCTTTAGTTGTCCCCAAAGTGCGCCATAGGAAGCAAAAATACTTTCTTTGGGTGCATTCTTCTTTGCCGCAATTTCTGGGACACGAAGAAGTAGTGGAATAGAGAAAACAAGAGTCCAAACTGCACAAAACAAGAAGACAGTTCTAACTTCTAATCCATCGGTAGCCGGAACACCAAACACTGTTCCTGGCAGCACAAATCCAAATAGTGCAACGGCAAGCAGGATGATTCCTCCGAGGTAACCCAACCCCCACGCGTAGCCTGAGATTCGGCCAATGGTAGATGGAGAGGAAACGGATCTGAGCATTGCGTAGTAGTTGATGAACGCTGTTTCTTGAACGATGGAACCCAATCCGTAAAGAACTAGACCAAAGAGCAGGAACTCTGCCTTGGGTTCGACAAAGAAGCTAGCAATCATGATTCCAACCAACACGTAGGTGTTGGTCATAAGCCAGAACTTTCGACGACCGCCAATGTCAGAACGACGACCGAGAATCGGGGCGATTACTGCCAGCACAAAGCCCGCAACACCGGTAGCGATACCGAGCAGTGCATCGGCATTGGTGCCCGCCTCTGCCACCGCAGAGGCCAGATAGACCGGGAAGATAAAGGTCTGCATGATGGTCGGATAGGGCTGCTCAGCCCAGTCCCACAGGGCCCAGGCGAAGGTTCCCTTCTGGCCAAGCTTGGTCTTAGGTAGGCGAGTCTTTGAGTTTCCAGATGTGTTTGTCATGGCAACAAGCTACCGCAAGCATCGCCAGTTGCCCTCATCTAGCTGGAAAATTCGGCGTGAACAGATCCTCCGTTTGAAGTTGAGCAGGCGCGACTCAAGTTTCTTTGGAAAACACTTGACAAAAAGCTTTAGGTTTGTGAAACTTGAGTCAATGAGGCTCAAGTTTGAGTCCTCAACCCCGATAGACCAGTAAATACAAGGAGAAAACAAGCATGGCACGTGCAGTGGGTATTGACCTAGGAACCACCAATAGCGCAGTTTCAGTTCTAGAAGGTGGAGAGCCAACGGTTATCGTCAACGCTGAGGGCTTTAGAACCACACCTTCCATAGTGGCTTTCACCAAAGACGGAGAGGTTCTGGTGGGCGAGACCGCCAAGCGCCAGGCCGTCACCAACGTAGACCGCACCATTGCCTCCGTAAAGAGGCACATGGGCACCGACTGGAAGTTCAAGGTCGATGACAAGAATTACACCGCTCAGGAGATCTCGGCCAGGATTCTGTCCAAGCTCAAAAGAGATGCCGAGACTTACCTAGGTGAATCCGTAACCGACGCCGTAATCACGGTTCCGGCTTACTTCAACGACGCCGAGCGTCAGGCAACCAAGGAAGCCGGTGAGATTGCAGGACTAAACGTTCTTCGAATCATCAACGAGCCAACCGCAGCTGCTTTGGCCTACGGACTAGATAAGGGTCAGCAAGATGAATTGATCTTGGTATTCGACCTTGGTGGTGGAACATTCGACGTATCTCTTTTAGAGGTTGGAAAAGACGATGACTTCTCAACAATTCAGGT
>JBIIXH010000017.1:0-10948 GCA_044338475.1 Rhodoluna sp. | reverse complement strand
TGCTCATCGCTTGCTTGCCTTGACGCCAAAGCAATCTGAAGCTGCTGGTCCGAGTCAACTACCTTACGGAAATCAAACAACTCAGCTTCCAACGCTTCAAGTGACTTGGATTTGGCGGCGATGGCAGCAACCGAGTGGACGGCTAACTGCTCCATCGCATCAACCAGGTCAGATCCTTTAGACCAACGCAGTGCGACAATCTTTCCCGCCAATTCAACTGCCTTGGGCGAAACGGAAGCTCCAAAAACCGCGCTCAGGGCATTTTTCTTGCCCGTAATCTCAGCGGAAGGGTCCGAGAGAATGTTGCGCAGTTGCTTGGATCCAGACATAGCTGAACTGATCACGAAAATCTCTTCCGCGAATCTAACGTCAGCGTCCACTAGTAGCGGCGTAAGGATTTCCTTAGCCGCTTTTAGTGCTTGCCTGGTCGAGCTTGACATGTTGTTTACTTGCCTGCCTTTTCAGATGCTTCTAGATCCTTCAAGAAATCGTCAACAACCCTGGAGGCTGTTGCGCTGTCTTTCAAGCTCTGGCTTACTACCTTGGATGCCAAGTCGATTGCCATTGATCCCACTTCGGAGCGCAAGCTAATCAGGGCAGCTTGACGCTCTGCCTCGATCTGTGCCTTGGCGGTCTGAGTGATTCTGGCCGCCTCTGCCTGAGCTTGCTCTTTCAACTCGGCCAGAATCGCAGCACCTTCGGCACGCGCTTCTTCGCGAATTGCGCTGGCTTCAGCGCGAGTGTTCTCTTGAGCTTTCGATAGTTCGTCGGTTCTTGCAGCAGCCTCGGACTGAGCCTTCTCTGCGGCAGCCAAACGTCCTTCGATTGCTTCAGTTCTTTCATTCAGTACCTTCTTGAAGCTCGGGAGCACCCGGAACCAGAAGAAGGTAAGCATGATTGCGAAAACAACCGAAGACCAAAGAATGTCGTAGTCGGCAGGCAGAAGAGGATTCTTGGTCTCTTCCTCCGCCGCTAAGACGATAATCCTTGAAATCATGGGTTAGTCCTGACTTTGCTTAAGCGAAGATGAATGGGGTTGCAAGACCGATTAGCGCTAGCGCTTCGGTGAATGCAATACCAAGCCACATTGTGACCTGTAGTTTTGACGCTAGTTCTGGCTGGCGTGCGGTTGCTTCGATGGTCTTAGATACAACTAGACCTACACCGATACCTGGGCCAATCGCTGCGAGGCCGTAGCCAACTACTGCAATGTTGCCGGATAGTTCGGCGATGTTTGTGATGTCCACTTGTTTTTCCCTTCCGTGGTTTATCCCTGACGGTTGTCAGATCCTTTAGTGCTCATCCGCCAAAGCCAACTGAATGTAAACAGTTGTTAGCAAGGTGAACACATAAGCCTGTAAGAAACTCACCAAAATCTCAAAGAGAGTAAAGGCGAATCCAAATATAAACGTTCCGATTCCGAAGAAGCTAAAGAGTCCATCGGCGTAGAACACAAAGAACTGAGTTGCGCTGAAGCAAAGCACCAACAAAAGGTGCCCTGCGAGCATGTTCATTGTAAGTCGAAGTGCCAAGGTAACTGGGCGAAGAATGAAAGTCGAAAGGATCTCGATTGGAACAACCATCACGTAAAGAGCTGGTGGAACACCTGCTGGAGCTACCGCACTCTTGAAATATCCAATTCCGTGCTTTTTGACCCCCGCGTAGATAAAGGTCACATATGCGGCCAGCGCCAGCACGATTGGGTAGCCAATTAGCGAGTTTGCAGAAATATTTAGGCCAGGGATGATTCCGGTGATGTTGAGGCCTAGAACTGTGAAGAATATCGTCGTAAGAAGAGGTAGGAACCTGTCGCCGTCCACTTTTCCAAGTTGACCGTGGGCAATGCTGGTTCTAACGAAGTTCAGAGAAATCTCACCCATGAGCTGGAACTTGGTTGGAACAAAAACCTGGTTTTTTGTTGCCTTGTTGAACTGTCTAACCCAAAGAGAAAACAGGACGATTAGCAACAAAACAACCAGTAGTCGAACCAAAATGATGCGGTTTATGGCAAATGGGGTGCCTTCGAAAAGAAGAATTTCGGGATAAAACTCCATGATGGAGGGTCCCTTGTAATTGCCCGAGTCGTCGGTGACCGCAGCCTGGATTACCAGGCTCAGAGCGTTATCTAGCAGTGCGGTCTCCTGTTTCGGGGTGAACGAATTCACGGCGATTTACAGTGTCTCGGTGTCTAACACCAAGCCATTTATAAAAATTCTAGCAAGAAAAAAACTAGCCCTCGACCACGGGAATTCGGGCTGAGAGCACGGCAATAGAGTCAATTGCCAGTGATCCGAGGATGGCCGCAACCAGGGTAAAAAACAGAACCGGCCCATTTATGAAATCTGCCCTGGACAAAAAGCTCACCACAAAAGCGAAGCCGATTAGCTTCACTAGCCAGCCCCCCATGACAGCCCCAAAAAAGCCAGCCAGGGATAACCTTCTGCCAATCAAGACGCTAACGAGGGTCAGGCTGGTAAACACCAGCGCCAGCGACGCCCCGATTAGTGCACTAGGAACGCCTTTGTCTGGGTCGACAAAGTATCCAGCCACTGACCCCACGGTGGCAATCAGACCAATCAAAAGCGAGCCTTGAGCCAGCACCTTCACGAATAGCTGGTCTGCAGAGGAGGTAGCTGTCATTTCATAGCTCGCTTTCTAATGGAATTTAACACTGGCCAAATTGTGAAGATGAAGATCGGAATGGCAACCAAGAAAGCAATCAAAATGGCTTCTCGGGAAGGAATGAATAACAGCGAAAGACCACCGAAGGAAATCACTGCTGTCCATAGGTAGAAAACCAGAACTGATCCAACGTGGCTGTGACCTAGGTCCTGAAGCTTGTGATGGATGTGGCTCTTGTCGGCTTTGAATGGCGATTCCCCAGCTCGAATCCTTCGAATAACCGCTAGTAACAAATCTAGAAGCGGCAAAACCAGAATCGCCAGCGGCAAGATAAGCGGCAAGAAAGCTGGCGCCAGCACTCTATTGGATACCGTAGCTGGATCAATTTGCCCCGTAACCGCCAGCGCCGAGGTTGCCATCAAAAGCCCCAAGAGCATCGATCCGCTATCGCCCATAAAGATTTTTGCCTTATGCCAATTCAACGGCAAGAATCCAAGCGATATTCCCACCACAATCGCTGAGATTAGCGATGCCAAGTTGAAGTAGTTGGTAGGCGAAGTTTGCTGAGTAATCAGGTATGCGTAAAGGAAGAACGCACTGGTTCCAATAAGAACCACTCCCGCAACTAAACCGTCCAAACCATCTATAAAGTTCACGGCGTTCATGATCAATACAGTGATGAAGATGGTGATTAGCATCGAGACTCCGTAGCTACCAATAACTAACCCACCGATTGGCAAGGATATGATTTGAACCCCTTGCCAGGCAAGAATCCCAGCCGCCAGAACCTGACCCGCTAGCTTTATGGTCCAGTCCAAATCAAAGAAGTCATCCAGCACTCCAACGATCACAATAACGGTTGCTGCCGCAACAATCGCGAGTAACCTCTCGGGTTCACTGAATACAGAACTAAACCAGGTGAGTGAACCGGCAGCAAGAAGTGCTACCAATAAACCAGCCAGCATCGCGATGCCGCCAATTCGAGGCGTTGGGGTGGTGTGAACATCTCGATCCCTGATAGCGGGCATCGCGAGATGTTTGCGGCTCATCCTGATTGTGAAGTAGGTCGCCGAGAAAGTAACTAGTGCCGCTACGGCAATGATGAATAAATAGGCTCTCACTTACTAGCCCTCAAGATGCTCCCCCAGCACTAACTTTAACTTGTCAACGCTCAAAGCACCCCGCCTTACAATCCGAGCCTTGCCAGTTGTTTTAAATTCTCCCGATTCGTCAAGTTCATCAACCAAGCCAGTCAAATCGACAATCGTGGAAGCTTCGGCCTTGGGGCTCGAGCCACCGTCTAAATACACTTTAACTTTTGAACCAAGGTAAGTCTCAGCCTGCTGGCAGGTAATTGCGGCTGGCTCTCCGGTGAGGTTCGCACTGGAAACCGCCAGTGGTCCGGTTTCTTGAAGTAGTGCAAGAGCAATCTTGTGATCTGGCATCCGAAGTGCAACGGTTCCCTTGGTTTCACCAAGATCCCAAGTCAAAGAAGGCTGAGCTTTCAAGATCATGGTGAGCGCGCCTGGCCAAAAGGTTTCAGCCAACTTGTGAGCAAGGGATGGGATATCTTGCGCCAAGCCATCTAAAGCTGCGGCGTTGCCGATTAGAACTGGTGGCGGTGATTGTCTATCGCGGCCCTTTGCAGCAAGCAGGCTCTTAACACCCTCGTGAGAAAAAGCATCGCAGGCTAAACCGTAAACGGTGTCGGTTGGAACAACTACCAATTCTTTGCGACCAATTGCAACTTTCGCGAGTCTCATACCGGTCAGAAGATCAGTGTCTAGAGAACAGTCGTAAATTCTCTCCATTACGACCTCCTCCTTGGACCCGCTAGGGCTTTACTGCTGAAATCATTCTTTCTTTACCGGCCAGGTCGGCTCTGGCTTCAATTGCAAGCCATCCCTCGATCAATAATAGTTTACCGATGGCGTTTGACTGAGTGTCCGCGTGTTCCATCACCAGCAAGCCTCCTGGTTTCAGGAGCTTCATGGCGCGATTGGATATCTGCCTTACTACATCCAATCCGTCCACTCCCCCATACAAGGACATGCTTGGCTCGTGCAGCTGCACTTCCAAGTCAATAGGAATTGCGTCATTCGGGATATATGGCGGATTTGAAATTACAAGATCCACCTCACCATCAAGCTCTGCAAGGGAAAACTGTAAGTCTTGGTTTCTAAGGTTTGCCTCAGCAAGTCCGTAGCTTGCTGAATTTTTGACTAAATATCTGTAGGCATCGTCAGATAGCTCGACTGCAAACACTTTCGATCCTGAAATCTCTGTTGCCAAACTAATTGCAATTGCACCGCTTCCCGAACATAGATCAACGATTAATGGATTTGCAATGGCTGAAATTTTTTCCAAGGCGAAGTCAACGACCTGTTCTGTTTCAGGTCGCGGAGTGAAAACCCCGGGACCAACAGCAAGCTCTAGATGACGAAACGGAGCGGTTCCCGTGATGTGTTGCAGTGGCTGTCTAGCCACCCTTCTAGAAAGCGCCGCCTCGAAGCTCTCTAGAGAATCGGGGGGAAATACTTGTTTGGTGGCAACCATAAGCTGCAAATCAGAGCGGGAAATGTTGAGACAGAAGCAGGCAAGAAGTTCTGCGTCCACTGTTGCTGAAGTGACTCCAGCGGAGGACAGTTTGCTAGACGCATCGGATAAAAGCTCCGAAACTAACAATTACTTCTCGCCTAGCGCTGCCAGCCTGGCTTCTTCATCGGTTTGGATGGCAGATTGAACCACAGGCTCAAGTGCTCCATCCATGACCTGGTCTAAGTTGTAAGACTTGTAGCCAGTTCTGTGATCAGCAATACGGTTTTCAGGGAAGTTATAAGTTCTGATGCGCTCCGAGCGGTCAACTGTTCTAACCTGCGATTTCCTGGCTGCGGACTGCTCTGCTTCGATGGCCTCCTGCTGGGCAGCCAGAATTCTCGCACGTAGCACACGCATCGCCGCTTCACGGTTTTGCAGTTGAGACTTCTCGTTCTGCATCGAAACTACGATTCCTGTTGGAATGTGGGTGATGCGAACCGCTGAGTCGGTTGTGTTAACGGACTGACCACCGGGACCTGAGGAGCGGAAAACATCTACCCGGATTTCGTTCTGGCTAATCTCGACTTCTTCTGGTTCGTCTACCTCTGGGAACACAAGAACTCCGGCAGCGGATGTATGGATTCTTCCCTGTGTCTCAGTAACTGGAACACGTTGGACTCGGTGAACACCACCTTCATACTTCAGGTGAGCCCAGACTCCTTCAGCCGGATCGTTCGAGCTTCCTTTAATGGCAATCTGAACATCCTTGTAGCCGCCAAGATCTGACTCGTTCTTATCCAGAACTTCAGTCTTCCAACCCTTGGAGTTTGAGTATTGGATATACATGCGAAGAAGATCAGCTGCAAATAGCGCCGACTCGGCGCCACCTTCACCAGCTTTGATTTCCATAATTACATCGCGGCCATCATCTGGATCACGAGGAATCAGCAATCGGCGTAGCTTCTCGTTAGCTTCTGTGACCTTGGCCTCGATAGCAGGTAGCTCAGCCGCGAAGGCTTCGTCTTCCTTGGCTAGATCCTTGGTCGCAACCAAGTCCTCGGTTAGAGAAATCACCTGGTTGTAGGCGCTGACAATCGCACTCACAACGGCGTAACGACGGTTAAGTTTTTTCGCCAAGGCAGGATTTTGATGCACGGATGCATCTGATAACTGTTCCTGCAGCGAGGCATGCTCAGCCAGCAGGGGCTGGACTGAATCGAGCATTATTCTCCGTCAGAACCTGTTGGAACTGGCATGGACTTTTGAACCTGCATTAGGAACTCAACGTTGCTCGAAGTTTCCTTCAGTCTGTTCAGAACAAGCTCAAGCGCCTGCTGCTGCTCTAGGCCGGCAAGTGCACGACGAAGCTTCCAAATGATCTTGGTTTCGTCTGGGTTCATCAGCATCTCTTCGCGTCTGGTTCCAGAAGCGTTTAGATCTACCGCAGGGAAGATTCTCTTGTCGGCAAGTGCACGAGAAAGACGAAGCTCCATGTTTCCGGTTCCCTTGAACTCTTCGAAGATAACCTCGTCCATCTTGGATCCAGTTTCAACAAGAGCAGTTGCAAGGATAGTTAGCGATCCGCCGTCTTCAATGTTTCTAGCGGCACCAAAGAAACGCTTCGGTGGGTAAAGCGCTGACGAGTCAACACCACCGGAAAGAATTCGCCCCGATGCAGGAGCACTCAAGTTGTAAGCGCGACCCAAACGAGTAATCGAGTCAAGCAAAACTACAACATCGTGACCTAGCTCAACTAGGCGCTTGGCGCGCTCGATTGCTAGCTCGGCAACAGTTGTGTGATCTTCAGCCGGACGGTCGAAGGTGGAGGCAATAACCTCTCCCTTTACTGTTCGCTGCATGTCGGTAACTTCTTCAGGTCTTTCATCAACCAAAACAACCATGAGGTGAACCTCTGGGTTGTTGGTCGCGATTGCGTTGGCAATTGCCTGCAACACAAGAGTCTTTCCAGCCTTTGGAGGAGAAACAATCAATCCACGCTGGCCCTTACCGATAGGTGCAACCAGGTCAATGATTCGAGTCGATAGCTTGTTAGCTTCGGTCTCTAGACGCAGTCTGGTCTGTGGGTAAAGCGGGGTTAGCTTGCCGAATTCAACACGGTCAGCGGAAGCAGCCTGGTCTAGACCGTTCACGGAGTCGATGCGAACTAGGGCGTTGAACTTCTGACGTCCCTGGCCTTCACCCTCACGAGGCTGGCGAATTGCACCAACAACTGCGTCTCCCTTACGAAGGCCGTACTTTTTTACCTGACCTAGAGAAACATAAACGTCATTTGGGCCTGGAAGGTAACCGCTAGTTCTAACGAAAGCGTAGTTGTCCAAAACATCTAGGATTCCAGCGACGCTGATTAGAACGTCGTCTGGTGAGATCTCTGGTTCTGCTTCTTCGCGATCGTTGTTTCCTCCGCCGCGTCTTCCGCGATCACGATCGCGGTAACGGTTACGGTTTCTGGAGTTGCGTCCACCGCCACGACGGTCATCGTCGAAGTCACGGTTTCTTCTGCGCTCACCGGAGTCGGAATTTGATTCTTGGCTTGGGGTGTCACTCGAGGCGGATCTTGACTCGCCTGAGTCACTGTTGCCATCGGCTGGCTTGTCTGCTCTTGCCCTGGCCTTCTTAGGTTCGCTCGCTGCGCTTTCACCTGGGGCAGCTGCCTCGGCTACTACTCTGCGGGATTTGCGTACCGGTTTATCTTGTTGGATTTCATCCATTTATTGATTGCTCTTTCTTGAGTGATTAGATAATCGGTTGTTATCTCGATTTATCTGTAAACGCGATCTAATTGCGTTTTTATTGCAGTATTTTCTGCGGGGATTTCACCTAGCTATTTACCCTAAAAGGGACCAATTACTTCTGGTGTATCTCCATGGTAGCACCTTTATTGTCCACAGCCAACAACAGCGGGAGCCATTGTGGATGAGTCTTTTCGCCCAATTCCTTGGCCCTTAGGCGCTGAGCCGGGTCGCTAGCTAGCACCAGAACTGAAGGTCCAGCTCCCGAAACAACAGCGGCGTGACCTTCTGCCCTAAGGGTTCTAATAAGGGCTTCGGTCTCTGGCATTGCCGTAGCGCGGTAGCTCTGGTGCAGCTTGTCTTCGGTTGCCGCAAAAAGTAGCTCTGGCGATTGCACCATGGCGGCAACAAGCAAAGCTGAACGGGAAACGTTAAACACCGCGTCCTCATGAGGCACAGATTCTGGCTGAAGCGATCTTGCTAACTCGGTTGACATCTTCGTGGAAGACACAAAAACCAAAGGTGAGACACCGCGGTGAACAGAAAGCTTCTTAGTGTGAGGTCCTTGGCCGTCCTCCCAGGCAATGCTTAAACCTCCAAAGAGGGCTGGAGCAACATTGTCTGGGTGATTTTCAAATTCGGTTGCGATATCAAGCATGGTCTTATCGCTAATGGTGGCAACTCCATCGAGAAGACCCTTGGCAGCCATAATTCCAGAAACCACAGCGGCACCGGAGGACCCCATTCCCCTACCGTGAGGGATGCGGTTGGTTGCCTTTAGCGATAAGCCAGGTGCAGTTTGCCCTGCACGCTTGAATGTTTCAAGGATGGCCCGAACTACCAAGTGCGAGGCATCAAGTGGCACCTGGCCCTCGCCCTCACCATGAACCTCGATTGAAATGGTTCCGGGTTTGGTTGCGGTAACTTCAAGGTCGTCGTAGAAAGCAAGTGCGATACCCAGAGTGTCAAAACCAGGACCCAAGTTAGCTGAGGTAGCAGGCACTCTTACCGATACTTTTCTTCCTTCAAAATTTGTCATTTTTATGCCAGCCCCAATCGCTCGGCAACTTCGGCTGCGTTGGTGGAAACTGCCTCTGGGGTAATCTCATTTCCGACTTCGTCCTTCAGGGCCCACATTGGATCTTTCAAGCCGTGTCCGGTAACGGTAACCACAATCAGTGCCCCAGCAAAGCTTTCGCCCGTTTGTGATGCCTTGTAGATTCCAGCCGCGCCGGTAGCCGAGCTTGGCTCAACAAAAACGCCGGCTTCCTGGGATAGGAATCTGTGCATCCATAAAATCTCCGCATCCGAAACAGCCCCAAACTTACCGAACGAGCACTCCATCGCACTCTGAGCCAGATCCCAAGAAGCGGGATTACCGATGCGGATTGCGGTAGCAATGGTGTCCGGATTCTTCACGGGACCACCGTGAACAAACGGGGCGGAACCTTCCGCCTGGTAGCCATACATCTTTGGAACACGCTTGCTGCGACCTTCATTGAAATCCTCAAGGTAACCCTTGAAGTAAGCGGAGTAGTTTCCGGCATTGCCAACAGGCAAGACATGGAAGTCTGGAGCTCTTCCAAGCGAATCAAAGACCTCAAACGCACCAGTTTTTTGACCTTCGATGCGATCAGGGTTTACTGAGTTGACCAGGTGAACCGGATAGTTATCTGACAAGTCGCGAGCCAAAGTTAAGCAGTCGTCGAAGTTACCTTTCACCTGAAGGATTTGTGCCTTGTGCGCTACCGCTTGGCTCAGCTTTCCAAGAGAAATCTTTCCTTCTGGAACCAAAACAACCGATTTGATTCCCGCAGCTGCAGCGTAAGCTGCCGCTGAAGCGGAAGTGTTTCCAGTTGATGCACATATAACGGCTTTGGCACCGTGACCTACCGCCTTGGATACAGCCATGGTCATACCGCGGTCTTTGAATGAGCCAGTTGGGTTCATTCCCTCATACTTTAGATATACCTGATCGGCGCCGACGAGCTTGGCAAGAGCAGGTGCCTCAATAAGTGGTGTGCCGCCTTCGCCCAGAGTAATGATTGGCGTGCTCGAATCAACATCAAGACGATCAAAATACTCTCGGATTACGCCGCGCCACTGGTGAGCCATTACAAGCCCTCCACTCTAATAACCGATGCAACTTTTTGAACGGCATCGCTTGCCTGCAAGTCTGCAACAACAGCCGAAAGAGCTGCATCTGAAGCCAGGTGGGTTCCGATCTCCAGGTAAGCCACAACGGTGTCACCATTTAGAACCGATTGCTCAACCGCTTCGATTGAAACTCCGTGCTTGGAGAAAGTAGTCGCAATTGTTGCAAGAACACCTGGCTGGTCCGAAACTTCTAGCTGAACCGAGTAACGAGTTTGAATGCGACTGATTGGCAGAATCTCAAGGTTGGCGTGACTGGAGTTTGCAAGGCCTGGACCACCGGCAACGTGACGCTTTGCCGCCGAAACCACATCTCCCAAAACAGCAGAAGCTGTTTGGGTTCCACCAGCGCCTGATCCGTAGAACATTAAGCTTCCAGCAGCCTCTGCTTCAACAAACACGGCGTTGTAAGCGCCGTTAACCGCAGCTAGCGGATGAGACCTTGGAACAAGTGCCGGATAAACGCGAACTGAAATTCCCTCAGGTCCAGCTTCGTCCTTTTCTATAAATTCACAAATAGCCAGCAACTTGATGACGTATCCATCTCGTTTGGCAGCATTCATTTGTGCAACGGTTATGCCAGTAATGCCTTCGCGGTGAACTTTATCTAGTGGCACCTCGGTGTGAAAAGCGAGAGTTGCCAGAATCGCCGCCTTCTGGGCAGCATCAAATCCGTCAACATCCAAAGATGGGTCCGCTTCGAGATAACCAAGCTTGGTTGCTTCCGCCATGGCCTCTTCTAGCGAAATACCACTTTTGTCCATGCGGTCAAGAATGTAATTGGTGGAACCGTTGACAATTCCCATGATGCGCTTTACGCGATCTCCGCCAAGAGATTCTCTCAAGGGGCGAATAATAGGAATGGCTCCAGCAACTGCTGCCTC
>JBIIXH010000014.1:0-11762 GCA_044338475.1 Rhodoluna sp. | reverse complement strand
GCTATTTTGGCATGTCGACTAATCGACCGCCCACTTCGCCCATCGTTTGTTGATGGTCTAAGAAACGAAATTCAGGTCGTTGTGACAGTAATGTCCATCGAGCCAGATGAGCTTTACGACGTATTGGCTATCAACGCCGCGTCGATGTCGACCCAGATTGCTGGTTTGCCATTTTCCGGTCCTATTGGTGGAGTGCGAGTAGCACTTATCGATGGTCAGTGGGTTGCTTTCCCTAAGCACTCACAGCTAGACCGCGCAGTGTTCAACATGGTGGTTGCAGGTCGTCTAATTATCGAAGACGGTAAAGAAGACATCGCAATCATGATGGTTGAAGCTGAGGCTTCTGAGAATGCCTGGAACCTAATCAAGTCCGAAGGTGCAACTGCTCCAAGCGAGGAAGTTGTATCAGAGGGTCTTCTAGCTTCAAAGCCATTCATCATGCAGCTGATCAAGGCCCAGCAGGAACTTGCCAACGTGGCATCTCGTGAGAGTGCTGACTACCCAGTGTTCTTGCCTTACACCGATGAGTTCTACGCATTGGTTGAGAAAGAGACCGAAGCAGAGCTAGCCAAGATCTACCAGGTTGCCGACAAGCAGTCCCGTCAAGATCAAGACGACGCTTACAAAGCTTCCGTGAAGGAGAAGCTAGCAGCTTCTGTTTCTGAAGAAGACATGAGCATGTTTAGCGCGGCTTACAAGTCTGTAACCAAGAAGGTTATGAGAAAGCGCGTTTTGGAAGAAGGAATCCGCATCGACGGAAGAGGCCTTCGCGACATCAGAAAACTAGATGCAGAAGTCGGTGTAATCCCTAGGGTTCACGGATCTGCAATCTTCCAGCGCGGTGAGACCCAGATTCTTGGTGTCACCACACTGAACATGTTGAAGATGGAGCAGCAGATTGACTCACTGTCACCTGTGAAGACCAAGCGTTACATGCACAACTACAACTTCCCTCCTTACTCAACCGGTGAAACCGGAAGAGTTGGAACTCCGAAGCGTCGCGAGATCGGTCACGGTGCGCTCGCGGAGCGTGCGCTAGTTCCAGTGCTACCAGCTAGAGACGAATTCCCATACGCAATTCGTCAGGTATCTGAAGCTCTTGGATCTAACGGATCGACCTCGATGGGTTCTGTTTGTGCCTCGACTCTTGCAATGTTCAACGCGGGTGTCCCACTTCGCGCCCCGGTAGCAGGTATTGCAATGGGCCTTATCTCTGATGAGATCGATGGCAAGACACGCTACGCGGCATTGACAGATATCCTTGGTGCAGAAGATGCACTCGGAGACATGGACTTCAAGGTTGCAGGAACCAGTGAATTCATCACTGCTATTCAGCTAGACACCAAACTGGATGGAATTCCAGCATCAGTTCTGGATGGAGCGCTTCTGCAGGCTAAGGAAGCCAGACTAAAGATCCTTGAAATCATGAACAAGGCAATCGACGCCCCAGACGAAATGGCTCCAACGGCGCCACGAGTTATCTCGGTTAAGATTCCTTTGGACAAGATTGGTGAAGTTATCGGACCTAAGGGCAAGATGATCAACCAAATCCAAGACGACACCGGAGCCGACATTTCCATTGAAGATGACGGAACTGTTTACATCGGTGCGGTCGATGGTCCTTCAGCTGAAGCTGCCAAGGCTGCCATTAACGCGATTGCTAACCCGCACGTTCCAGAAATCGGAGAGCGATTCCTAGGAACAGTTGTGAAGTTGGCAACCTTCGGAGCCTTTGTTTCCTTGGTTCCTGGTCGCGATGGACTGCTACACATCTCCGAGCTCAAGAAGATGGCTGGCGGCAAGCGCGTCGAGAACGTAGAAGACGTTCTTGAGGTGGGCCAGCGTATCCAGGTTGAGATCTCCAAGATTGATGACCGTGGAAAGCTATCGCTTTCTCCAGTTGAGACCGAAGACAAGTAATTCTAGGGTTTCATGACTGAAGTATTGTTCCCACTAGGACAATCTGATTTATCGTTCACCGCTTCGGGTGGCACTTCTGTTCGCAGAAGTGTCCTCCCAAGCGGTGTTCGCGTCTTAACAGAGCAAGTTCCAGGAGCCCAGAGCGTGTCGGTGTCCTTTTCGGTGGCCGTTGGCTCCAGGGACGAAACCAATAACCACTTTGGCAGCACGCATTTTCTAGAGCACCTGTTATTTAAAGGCACAAAGAAGCGAACCGCGCTGGATATCGCGGTTGCCTTTGACTCCGTGGGCGGTTCTTCAAATGCATCGACAGGTAAAGAGCACACTTCTTACTACGCCAGAGTGCAGGACAAGGCATTGCCAATTGCGGTTGACGTGATTGCCGACATGCTCACCTCAAGCCTTATTGATCCAACCGAATTTGAAAACGAACGCCCAGTGATTCTTGAAGAGCTGGCCATGAACGATGACGATCCACACGATGTGGTGCACGAAGAATTCTCCACGGCGGTTTTGGGAGATCACCCACTTGGTAGACCAATTGGTGGAACCCAAGAAACCATTTCTGCTGTCAGCCGCGATGCGGTGTGGGAGCACTACCAGCAAAATTATCGCCCACAGGATCTAGTTGTTGCAGCTGCCGGAAGTGTTGATCACCAAGATTTAGTGAAACTAGTGGAGCAAGGTTTACTTGCCGCCGGTTGGGATCTGTCAATTGCGGCAGAGCCAGTTGCAAGACGTCTACTTCACCCTGCTGAGATATCACGAGGCGTGAAGGTGAAGGTAATCAATAGACCGATTTCTCAAGTAAACATATTGGTGGGCTCTCAAGGATTATCGGTCGATGACCCAAGGCGTCACTCGATGGGTATTCTCAACACTGTTTTAGGTGGTGGAATGAGCTCGAGGCTGTTTCAAGAGATTCGTGAAAAGCGCGGCCTTGCCTATTCGGTTTACTCTTTCAATCAGGCTTACTCAGATGCAGCAACTTTTGGCTTGTATGCAGGTTGCTCAGCTGCCAAGGCCATCGAAGTAACATCCTTGATGCTTGAAGAGCTAGAGAAAGTAGCAAGCAAGGGAATTACCAAGGCAGAGCTCGAGCTTGCCCAAGGAAACATCTCGGGAAGTTTGGCGCTCAAGTTTGAAACAAACCAGGCGCGCATGTCTAGGCTGGCAACTGCCGAGATTGTCTCGGGGGAGTTTATGGACCTAGATGAATCACTTGCTCGCTTTGAGCAAGTGAGTCTTGAAGACGTCCAGTCTTTGGCAGCCGAATTGGTTTCAAGGCCAAGGTCTTTGGTAGCCGTAGGTGATGTTGATCAAGCCATGTTTGATCAGTTTGTAAGTTAGCTCACGGTAAGTTTGAAATTGTGAGCACAAGCGTAAGCCTGATAGGCGCCTCCGGTCGAATGGGCCAGCTCACGCTTGGCTTGATCGAGAAAGACCCCTCTCTTACACTTCACAGTGCGCTTGGGTCAGGTAACTCGCTAAACGAAGCCCTTGGTGCGGATCTAGTAATTGACTTCACCAACCCAGAGGTCTCTGTGAAAGTTGTTGACTTTGCCATAGAGAATAATCTGAGGCTGCTTGTTGGCACCAGCGGTTGGAGCAAAGAGAAGATTGATCGAGTAAAAAACAAGATCGCTGGAACATCGGCAGTTGTTGCAATTGTTCCAAACTTCTCTATTGGTTCGGTTCTGGCGACAAAGTTTGCCGCTGAGGCAGCCAAGTTTTTTGACGTCATCGAAATCGTCGAAACTCACAACATCAGCAAAGTTGATGCACCTTCCGGAACAGCTTTGTATACCTCCCAAGCAATTTCCGAAGCCAGAAACGGCGTTCCGGCTGAAGAGCAGTTAGGGATTGTCACGGATCCTGTTTTCAACGGAATACCGATAAAGAGTGTCCGGCTGCCTGATAAGCATGCTGAGCAAGAAGTGTCCTTTAGAGCAAGAGACGAGAAGTTGTATTTACGTCATGAAGTCACCTCTCACGAGGTATACGCCCAAGGCGTCTTGCTTTCTATTCATAAAACCATGAAGCTATCGGGACTAACTGTTGGCATGCTGGCTCTTATGGAGGAGAACTAGTTTGACCTCAGCAAAATTCGGCGCAATTGTCATGACTGGCTTACTGGGTGTCTACCTGACCTTGGTGGGGGAGAGATCAATTGCTCTGGTGAATTCACCTCAGCCAATCGCTGTTGCCATTGGCGCCTTGATGCTTTTCTTGCCAGCAGTCGCGGCATGGGGGATTTTTCTGGAGCTTCGATTTGGTTTGAGAATCGAAAAATTGGGAGAAATTCTCAAAAAGGAGAACGCCTGGCCTCGATTTGAGTTTGAACTTCGCCCAAGCGGTCGACCAACCCGGGAATCCGCAGAAGCAATTTTCGGGAAATATCAAAAGCTAGTTGAAAACGACGAATCCAACTGGAAGGTTTGGTTCGCTTTAGGCCTTGCCTACGATGCTGCAGGGGATAGAGCTAGAGCGCGAAAGGCGATGCGTAGCGCAATAGCCCTTTCGCGAAACTAGCTAACTCTTTGAGGGAATAAGTCCAAGCCTTTTTAGACCCAGGTACATCTGGCATCCGAGGCAGTAGGCAAAAACTGCGTTTAGAAACGCTGCGGTAAATGCTGCAGCGGCCGCAACAGGAAGAGCGTAAGCCACGCCAACTAGGTGCAAAACCAAACCTGTTCCGGTAACAAGCAATCCAACAAATTGGGCAAAGTGCACAGGTGTTGCGTTCTCAAGCGCGGTCGGTGGCTTGAGCGCTGGCCTAACTAGAAATTTGTAGATGTAAGAATACGGGTGTTTTGCAGGTCCCAAGGCAGTTCCAAAAACAAACATGGTTACCGAGAAAATCATGATTCCCAAAGCTAGGTTTACAGTTTCTGCAGCAAGGCTCAGATAAATCACTAGGACCATAAGTACTGCGGTTATTGCGGCCCCAAATCTAGGACCTCTCGGGTCAATCCCTTTTGGTCCTGACTTTTGGTTTGATGCGTTCATTTGATCTCCAATTTCTCTAGTTCTTGTTGGACGACGTTTAGTTTTGGTGCTCCACCGATTCGGGCTTGAACCTTGCCGGTTCGATCCAAAATCAAAGTGGTAGGGGTTTGCATGACGTTGAAGTGCGCGGCGAGATCCATGCGGTCTGTTAGGTCAACTTCGATATGAGTTAGATCTGGGTTTTTTGACTCAAGTTCCTTGAAGTATTTTGCGGTCTGGACACAAATGGAGCAAACCTCGGTGGAGAACTGCAACAAGGTGGCCTTTTTTCCAAAGCTTGTTACGGGCTTACCAGCCCTTGTTGCCTTGAGTTTGCCAAGATCCACTAGCTCCCCAGAGCGAACCAGCTTGGCTCGGCCAGTTCTTGCCCGCCACCAGAAACCGGCTGAGAGGGCGACCAACACCAGTGCGGCGATGATGGTGATTCGAAAATCCAAGGCTTCCTCAATCCAGTTGGTTTTTGCTCCGGTAGTTCTCAACTTGCTTTCCTGTTGGATTATGCCCGATTTTGAAGATTTTTTTGGGGCTCACTAGGTGCCTTGCCAACCCCTGGCTGGGTTCTAGATAAGCTGGTCAGATGTCCGAAGTAGTTTTTAGATCCGATGTCACGGTCGAATTGGTCCGCTCCAACGCGAGTGACCAAGATGTGTTGTTTGCCGCCAGGGTTTCAACCCAGGGTGAACAGTCCTTGGAGGCAGCAACAGCCAATAAAGATGCTGAGGCCGACTCTCGAGACCGCGGACTAATCAATTACCTGATGCGCGATCGTCACGGATCCCCGTTCGAGCACAACTCGATGACTTTTTATGTTCAAGCACCAATTTTTGTTTTTAGAGAGTTCATGCGTCACCGTATTGCCAGTTACAACGAGGAATCCGGTCGATACAAAGAGCTATCGCCAGTTTTTTACATTCCAGGACCAGATCGCAACTTGGTTCAGACTGGAAAAACCGGTCACTACGAATTCTTGCCAGGCTCTGCCGAGCAAATCGCACTGGTTGAGCAAGAGTCAAGAACTGCTTCTATTAGCGCCTACGAGTCTTACAAGCGCATGCTGGAAGCAGGGGTAGCCAGAGAAGTAGCTCGCATCGTCCTGCCGCTGAATATTTACTCGAGCATGTATGTCACTATGAACTCTCGTGCCCTGATGAACTTTTTGAGTCTTCGCACCAAGCGCGAAGGCACTCACTTCCCGTCTTTTCCTCAGCGTGAGATCGAAATGTGTGCTGAGAAGATGGAAGACTTCTGGGCCAAGCTAATGCCTTACACCTACGAAACCTTTAACCAAAACGGTCGAGTAGCACCCTAACTTGGCTCTGGGCTAAGGTTTATCCATGGCTAAATCAAACCAAGGCATCTTCGGGCAAGTGCTCGTAGCGCTTGTGACGCCAATGACGCCTGAGGGTGAAGTCGACTGGGCTTCCACCGAAAAGCACATGGACTATGTGATCTCAAACGGTGCCGATGGAATTGTGGTTACCGGAACAACCGGTGAAACCAGCACACTTACCGACCCAGAGAAGATCAAGCTTGTCGAGGTTGGAAAGTCAGTTGCCGCGGGAAGAGCCAAGATTATTACCGGCGGTGGCTCAAACGAAACCGCACACGCCATGCAGTTATACAAAGCCAGCGAAAAAGCAGGTGCCGATGGCGTAATGATTGTCACCCCTTATTACAACAAACCAACCCAGGCCGGAATCTTGACTCACTTCCGACTAATTGCTGACTCAACTGATCTACCAGTTATCTTGTATGACATTCCTGGCAGAACTGGAGTTGCAATATCTCAGCAGACTTTCCATAGGGCAGCTAAGCACCCAAACATCATTGCCGTCAAAGACGCCGTGGGTGACTTAGCTCAAGCGTCAAGACTGATGAACGAAACAGATTTGATGTATTTTTCTGGAGATGATTCCAACGTGCTACCGCACCTATCTATTGGAGCAACCGGCCTGATCGGAGTAACGGCAAACGTGGCCCCTGCTGCCTATCGCGAATTGGTTGACGCTACCAACCGAAATGATTTCAACCACGCACTAACCGTTCATAACGCACTCGAGCCACTGCAGCGGGCCATTATGACCCACGTGCCTGGAACTGTTGCTGCCAAGTATGTGCTTGATGGCCTGGGGCTGATTTCATCAGCTCGTGTTAGATTGCCATTAGTTGGACCAGAAGATGACGAGGCTGCTCGCATCGAAGATGGAATTGAGAAAGTCGGAACTGTTCCAGGACTTTCCTTTGAGAACTTTAGACCAGATAGAAACGCCGCCGCTGGCGGTGCATTGCCCAAGGTGGCAGGCACAACCAGATAAAGCAAGAAAGTAGAACCTGTGGTTCAGACCCTGCCGTTACCGGCAAAGCTTCAAAAAGATGTAATGAGAATCATTCCACTCGGTGGAATTGGCGAAATCGGTCGAAACATGACCGTATTCGAAATCAACGGCAAGATACTCATTGTTGACTGCGGTGTTTTGTTCCCGGAAGAAAACCAACCAGGTGTTGATGTAATCCTTCCTGATTTTGGATACCTTCGAGACCGATTAGATGACATCATCGGGTTGGTTCTGACCCACGGCCACGAAGATCACATCGGGGGAGTGCCATATCTTCTTCGCATGAAAGGCGACATTCCAATCATTGGTTCGGCGCTAACCCTGGCCTTTATTGAAGCCAAGGCCAAAGAACACAAAATGAGTCTTTTCACCCACACCGTCTCAGAAGGCGACATTGAGAAGATGGGGGATTTCGAGCTGGAGTTTGTTGCAGTTAATCACTCCATCCCAGATGCACTAGCGGTTGTAATTCGTTCCAAGGCTGGAACCATCTTGCACACTGGAGATTTCAAGATGGACCAGATCCCACTTGATGGCAGACTCACGGACCTAAGGGCCTTTTCCAGAATTGGCGAGGCAGGCCTTGATCTGTTTTTGTGTGATTCGACAAATGCCGACGTTCCTGGATTCACTCCCTTGGAAAAAGACATCGGACCGGTTCTTGAAGATGTCATTGGTCGGGCCAAGAAAAGGGTAATTGTTGCATCTTTTTCTTCCCACGTTCACAGAGTTCAGCAGGTTATCGATGCTGCTGTTCATAACGGTCGCAAAGTTGCCTTGGTTGGAAGATCTATGGTTCGCAACATGCAGATCGCAAGCGAGCTTGGTTACCTAAATGTTCCAGACGGCGCGCTTGTCGAATTGAAAGACGCCCTAAGCCTTGACCCAAGCCAAGTTGTCTTTATGTCAACCGGTAGTCAAGGAGAGCCCATGGCGGTTTTATCTCGAATGGTGAATCTGGAGCACGACATCGAAATCGCCGAGGGCGACACTGTTATTTTGGCAAGCTCACTGATTCCAGGAAACGAGAACGCTGTTTACCGAATTATTGATGGACTGACCAAACTTGGTGCCAATGTGATTCACAAAGGAAACGCCAAAGTTCACGTTTCAGGTCACGCAGCAGCCGGTGAACTACTTTACGTCTATAACATCTTGAAGCCCAAAAACGTCATGCCAGTTCACGGCGAGTATCGCCACCTAATGGCCAACGCGAAGCTTGCCGAGCAAACCGGAGTGAACCCAGAAAACATCATTTTGGCCGAGGATGGTTTTGTTATTGATCTTGCAGACGGGGTAGCCAAAGTAGTCGGCGAAGTCGAGTGTGGACTGTTGTTTGTTGATGGTAAGACTGTTGGAACAATTACTGAGGACGATCTAAAAGATCGCCGCATTCTTGCCGAAGAGGGATTCATTTCTGTTTTCGTGGTTATTGACCCAAGAACTGGATTGATTACAGCGGGGCCTGAAATTAGAGCTCGGGCCTTTGCGGAAGAAGACCACGTCTTTGATGACGTGAAGCCTCAGATTGAAAAGGCACTCCTGCTGGCAGCTAGAGAGGGAATCAAAGATACCCATCAGCTACAACAAGTGATTCGAAGAAGCGTTGGCGGCTGGGTTTCTAAAGCTCACCGTAGACGACCGATGATCATTCCAGTAGTAATTCACGGCTAGCCGCCCCAAGTTACGCGGGTTTTGGCTAGGCCGCTAGTAGTTTAAGAGTCATGGCAACTCGAAAATCGACTCCTGCGTCTAAGCCCGCCAACGCCAAAACACAAGTTCTTGGCTCGAGTAAGTCGGCAAAGCCTGAGGTCTCTCGATCTGCAAGATTTTACCTCGCTTTGGCGCATGGTTTTGGCGCTACTGCCAGAGCTTTTTCTCATGAGAAGTTAGCCAAAGAGGATCGTCGCGATGGACCGCCTTTTTTCATGGCGGTGCTTGGGGTGCTGGGTGTTGTCTTTAGCTGGTTCCTGATTCAAGAGTCTTGGGCCCAACTACTTCACGCTTGGACTTTCGGGATGCTTTTTGGGCCAGTGGCTTTTGTGTTGCCGGTAGTAATGATTGTCTTCGCTGTTTATTTGGCCAGGCATCCATCAACCACTCGTGACAATTCGCGAATTGGAATTGGGTTGTTTTTGCTCCTGACGGTGGCATCGGGCTTTTTTCACCTATTCAGCGCTCAGCCTCAGCCAACCGATGGGGTGTTGGCCCTTAGCCAAGCTGGCGGGCTACTTGGTTGGCTCATTGCCATTCCTTTCCTTTCAACTATCACTATCTGGGGAGCGGTTCCGATTCTGGTGCTCTTTGGGCTTGGTTCGATACTGATTATGACCCGCACCGCACCCAACAAAATCGGTGAGCGTTTAGGCGAGCTTTATGAATACCTGTTTGGGTCTGCACTGGAACGAAAGGGTCAGGACGATAGCGAACTAGAAGTTCACGACGCTTTTGATGGCACTAAGGCACCTTGGTGGAGAAGATCCAAAAAAGATGACAACGCCTACGACTCTGCCCTGGTGGAAGACACCGATCTAGTTCAGAGCATGCTCGAAGAATCTGAGCCTGAAGAGTACGAGCTCGATGATGAGCCTCTTGACCCAGAAGTTTTATTTGACGATCCCGAGCAGGAATCTGAGCCCGTGGCCCCAGTTGGGAAAACCCAACGGGCCTACAAGCTTCCAGACCAATCACTTCTTGGCCCAGGTACAGTTCCAAAACTCAAGTCCGAAGTCACCGACGAGGTAGTTGCATCGATTAGCTCGGTGTTCCAAGAATTCGATATCGACGCCACCGTGACTGGCTTTTCTAGGGGACCAACAGTTACTCGCTACGAGGTGGAATTGGCGGCCGGTGTGAAGGTGGAGGCCGTAACGCGGCTTGCAAGCAACATCTCATATGCTGTTGCCTCAAACGAAGTTCGTATATTGGCACCGATTCCCGGCAAGAGCGCAATTGGTATTGAGATACCAAACACCGATCGAGAAACAGTTTCGTTGGGCGATGTGCTGCGCTCGCAAAATGCCAAGTTGTCTGCTCATCCGCTAACTATCGGCATCGGTAAAGATGTTGAGGGTGGCTATGTGGTGGCTAATCTTGCCAAGATGCCACACCTTTTGGTTGCTGGTGCTACCGGTGCCGGTAAGTCCAGCTTCGTGAACGCCATGATTACTTCGATCTTGATGCGAGCAAAGCCTGCTGAAGTTCGACTAGTTCTGATTGACCCAAAGCGAGTGGAGCTCGCTGCCTATCAGGGGGTTCCTCATCTAATCACTCCGATTATTACCAACCCCAAGAAAGCTGCCGAAGCTTTGCAGTGGGTAGTAAAAGAGATGGACATGAGGTACGACGATCTCGCATCCTTTGGTTTCAAGCACATCGACGATTTCAATAGGGCGGTAGTAGCAGGCGAGCTTAGTGTTCCAGAAGGTTCCACTAGAAAACTGCAGCCCTATCCTTACCTTTTGGTAGTTGTTGACGAGCTAGCAGATCTAATGATCGTTGCACCGCGCGATGTTGAAGACTCGATTGTTCGAATAACGCAGCTAGCTCGCGCCTCCGGAATTCATCTAGTTTTGGCAACCCAGCGGCCATCGGTTGATGTTGTAACCGGTTTGATTAAGGCGAACGTTCCTTCCAGGTTGGCTTTCTCGGTGTCGTCGATTACTGACTCCAGGGTTATCTTGGACCAAACCGGAGCTGAGAAACTTGTTGGTCAAGGCGACGCACTGTTTTCTCCAATGGGAACTAATAAACCAATTCGAGTTCAGGGTGCTTGGGTTGGCGAGGTCGAGTTACACCAGGTTGTTGCTCACGTGAAGGCTCAGATGGAGCCGGAGTATCGAGCAGATGTTGCCGTGACTGCTACTGCACGGGTAGTCGATTCAGACATCGGTGATGACCTGGATATTTTGTTGCAGGCAACTGAATTGATTGTGAACTCGCAATTTGGATCAACTTCTATGTTGCAGCGAAAGCTGCGGGTGGGCTTTGCCAAGGCTGGAAGACTGATGGATCTTTTGGAATCTAGAAATATAGTGGGTCCTTCGGAAGGCTCCAAGGCAAGAGATGTTCTGGTAAAGCCAGAAGAGCTTGCTACAGTGCTGGCACAATTACGCGGTGATAAGCCACAAACCCTCACCGTTACCAAAGACGATGACGAGGGCGACGAAGACGCGTGGCAGCTAACGGGTAGGCCTTGAACCTCCCAAATAGCATCACGATGCTTCGCATCTTGATGGCACCAATCTTTGTTTTTTTGCTGCTTACCTATCCCGAGCAAGCTAGCTGGCAAAGATTTCTAGCCCTGTTGTTGTTCGTATTGGCAATTTCTACAGATGGCATCGACGGCATGATTGCCAGAAGAACAGACAAAGTTACAGACCTAGGAAAGTTTCTAGATCCAGTTGCCGACAAGGTGCTTATCGGCGGAGCACTTCTCGCTCTTTCAATTCTCGGTGAGATTGATTGGTGGGTTACCGCTGTAATACTTCTTCGGGA
>JBIIXH010000116.1:0-2790 GCA_044338475.1 Rhodoluna sp. | reverse complement strand
GAAAACTCAGCCGCCCGGGCAATCTGCTCTTCACTTAGTTTGACTCCGGTGTATTTCTCAAATTGCAGTGCCGCTTGAAGCGCGTGCACCTGGGCACCAGTAATCAAATTTTTACCCTGTGATCTAGCCGCAGCAATCAGGGGTGTTTCTGAAGGAGACGCCACCACATCAAACACGGTGTCTGCGGCAGCAATCAGGTCTTTACTAAACGCTAGCTCTGCTTCATATTCACCAGTCATTCCGATGGGTGTGATGTTCACTAGAACATCAAAAGAAGTATTGTTTAGGGCATTCTCATCAAATGCATATTCATACTGGCCGGCTAGAGCAGATCCAGTTTCCTTGTTTCGAGAAGTCACGATTAGATTCTCAAATCCAGCTTCTTTGAATGCAGCCACTACTGCCTTGGCCATCCCGCCAGAACCTCGAACTAACACCTTGGCGGATCGATCAATTGAAGAGCTCTTCAGAACAGTCAGCACGGCTTCGAAATCTGTGTTTGATCCAGTTAAGACACCGTTGTCGTTTACAACAGTGTTTACAGAATCAATTGCTTTAGCGGAAGGTTCTAAACCGTCGAGCATTGGGATGATGGCTTCTTTGAAAGGCATGGAAATAGAAGCGCCTCTAAACGAAAGAGCTCTCATGCCTGTCACCGCACCTTGCAGATCGGTGGTTGTGAAGGCCTTGTAAACAAAGTTCAGATTTAGTTCGTCATACAAGAAGTTATGGAACCTGGTTCCAAGGTTGGTGGGCCTTGCGGCAAGAGAAATGCAGATCTGCATGTCTTTGTTTAGTATTGGCACATTACAAGTCTGGCAGAGCAATAGACTCAAGGTCGATTTGAGTGAAGTTCATTTAGGAGCTGCAAAGTGATGGATGCCAACTGGGGTTATCAGGTAGCTGACACGGTTCAGCTTGCTTATTTGACCCGTGCCGGGATTATCGAATCTCGCCATCACGGTCTGGTGTGTCTAACTGGCCCTGATGGAAAGCTAATCCAAGAGCACGGAAACTCCAGAAAGCTCATCTACCCTCGAAGCGCCGTAAAGCCACTGCAAGCACTAGCACTTAGAAGAGCGGGTCTAATTCTTTCCGGCGAACAACTTGCGATGTCGAGTGCCTCACACCAAGGAACCTCCGAGCACATCAAAATTGTGCAAAGCATTTTGACCGACGCTGGTCTGAGTGAATCAGATTTGCAGTGCCCGGTTGCTTGGCCAGGGAACCAGGTTGCCAGAAGTGAAGCCAAACAAGAGACAAGATTAGCTTTTAACTGCTCTGGTAAGCACGCCGCTTTCTTGGCAGCTTGTGTTAAAAACGGATGGGATACCAAGAGCTATTTGGAACAAAGCCATCCGTTGCAGAAACTAATTGTTGAAGTCATTGAGGAATTTTCTGGAGAGAAAAGCCCACACTCCACCTTTGATGGCTGCGGAGCCCCACTCCATCTCATGAGCCTGCAAGGCCTAGCTAGGGCAATTGGAAAGTTTGCTGCAACCGAAACAGAAATTCGCGATGCGATGATCGCTAACCCTTGGGTTGTTGATGATCACGGAGGATCAGACACCCTTGTGATGGAGCAAGGAATGCTTGCCAAGATTGGTGCCGAGGGCGTCTTTGTTATTGGGCTTGAATCCGGCCACGGGGTTGCAGTCAAGGTTGCCGATGGCAGCATGCGACCAGCTGGCTTGTCGGCAATAAAGATGCTGCTAAACAACGATTTGCTAGATCAGAAAACCTACGACCAGCTGTTTTCGAAGCTCAGTATTCCAACCCTCGGTGGTTCAGAGGTAGTGGGCCGACTAGAAGTAGCTTTCTAGATTTCGTGGATTCAGGCTCTTTCCTGTCCAACGAAGCTTAAAAACACCTGAGCTAGAATAATTCTTGAGAACCTGGGGTCTTAAGGACTCTATAAAACCAAACTTTTCATCGCCTGAGCGAAGAAGGTACTGAGGAGAACATGAAATTGTTGAAGAGAATCGCGCTTGCCCTCGCTCCTCTTTCACTATTGAGTCTTGGTCTGTTCCCAACAGCAAGTTTTGGTGCAACCATTGAAAGATCGGTCACCTGTTCACCAAATTCCGGCGGCGGTAGCGTCACAATGAACGTGGGCGACACTTTGGTGATTAGCACAACAAACTGCAGGGGAGCTGGTACCGGCGGAGCTGTTGCTGGGAGCTGGGCTTTCGGCCCCAACGGCACAGAAACTACAGGTGCTTTTCCCGGAAATTACTCATTCGAATACGGAGGCAAGGTTTCGTTTGTTGCAACCCAGAAAAATACTACGGGTGCTACTGGCATAACTCTTTGGTCCGGATACGGTACTACTGGAACGATGGGGCCTCAAATCTTAATTACGGTAAGTGACACCACACCCCCAACTCTTTCCTCCAGCACACCTTCCGATAACGCAGCTAGTGTTGCGGTTTCGTCAAACATCGTTTTGAGCTTCAGCGAATCAGTCAAGGCTGGAACAGGAAACATTCTGATTAAAAAGAGCTCTGACAACACCACATTCGCAACTATTCCCATAGCCAACGCCCAGATAACAATCAGTGCCAGCACCGTGACAATTAACCCAACCGCTGACCTAGATACCAGCACTGGCTACTACGTCGAAATAGCGAGCGGCGTGATTCTAGATCTCTCCGATAACGCCTTTACCGGAATCACAAGTCCAACCACCCTGAACTTCACTACTGCTGCAGAGACCACACCCCCAACTCTTTCCTCCAGCACACCTTCCGATAACGCAGCTAGTGTTGCGGTTTCGTCAAACATCGTTTT
>JBIIXH010000096.1:0-3938 GCA_044338475.1 Rhodoluna sp. | reverse complement strand
ATCTTTGAGGTGGTTGGCATCAGCTCCACCCAGGTGTTTCCTGGAGCTAGCTTGAGCGGAGCTCCAGTTGAATCAAGGAGCACGATCGGTGCAGTCTGAGAAGCCTTGGACCAGGTTCCCTCGATATGTCTTCCGTCTTCAAATACCCAAGCGCGGCCACCGGAGATCATGATGGTGCGTGGCACGACTCCGTTCTTGGCATCGATATTGCTTGAGTCAATAGCGACCTCTAGAACAACGACGTTCTTAGCCTTTATTTGGTCTTTGGATGCTCCGTCTTCATGAGGCTTGTTATCTTGATCGCGAAGTAAGTTGCCTTCCCCGTCACCTTTCCAGAAGCTGGTAGCACCTGGGTACTTTACTGTGACATCTTTGGTGGAAGATCCAGAGCTAGCGGTGGAGGGTTCATAGGTCTGGGTCTCTGGCAAGAATGCTGCGTATGCAAACATTGGATTTGGGGCACCTAGGTCTTTTTGCTGTGACTGTAATAGCCCCATGTCAACAACTACGTTGTGTGGGGCAGGTTTATCGGTGGTTCTTGAAAAACTGTTCGGCTTCACAGACTGCTGTGAGGTTTCATCAGCTAGATACATTTCGGTCTGCTGCAAAAGAGCGATGAACTGCGGCACACCTCCGGAGTAACAAAAGACTCCTCCGTATGGTGCAGCAATGTCTGCATCCATCGCTCTAACGGATCTAACTGGACCAACTTTGTCTACCGGCTGTGAGTGCCAGGTTGCCACCAACCTGGTGAGTCCTCCCTCGACCATCTCAACAAACACAATGTCTGTCTTGTTTAGGTTTAACTGGGGACGGCCGGCAGGAGCGTTGTCAATCTTGCAAGACACTGCAGGAAGTGAAAGAACATCTGGAGCAGCAGATTCATTCAGATAAGTTATTCCCGTCAAGGCAGCAGATGGGTAAACAAAAGCTTCTGGCTCTTCTTCTTTAGGCTCCGCGCAACCCGACAAGACAAGTCCAGCAATAGACAAAACGGAAATAGTTCTTGAAATCTTGAAAAAAGTTTTGTTCATTTTTAGAGAGTTGCTCTTTCTATTCTTGTTAGTCATTCATGGGGTCAGCTATGCCAACGTAGACAGTTTCCAGATACTCTTCGATTCCCTCAAAGCCACCTTCTCGTCCAAGACCAGAAGACTTGACTCCACCAAATGGAGCAGCTGGGTTAGAAATAACGCCGGCGTTTAGACCAAACATTCCCACCTCTAGTTTTTCGGCAAGTCTTAGTCCGCGGTTTAGATTCTGTGTGAAGGCATAGGCAATCAATCCAAACTCAGTTGAGTTTGCAATTTTGACTGCTTCGTCTTCGGTCTTGAAAGTAACAACCGGTGCTACTGGACCAAAGATTTCTTCTTTGAGAATTTCCGCGTTAGTTGGAACATCAACCAAAACTGTTGGTGGGTAGAAGTATCCCTTTCCCGATGGAATCTCTCCACCGGTTAGAATTTTGGCTCCCTTTGAAACTGCATCAGTTACCAACGCGTGAACAGCGTTTCTACTCTTGTCGTCAATAAGAGGTCCGATGTTGGCACCGTCTTCGGTTCCCCTAGAAACTTTCAACTTCGACATCTTGTCGGCAAGGCGCTTGGAAAACTCTGCTGCTACTGATTCGTGAACAATCATTCGGTTGGCTGCAGTGCAGGCTTCTCCCATGTTGCGAAGTTTGGCAAGCATTGCGCCTTCAACTGCTTTGTCTAGATCTGCATCTTCGAAAACAATAAACGGAGCGTTGCCGCCAAGTTCCATAGAGACCTTTAGGACCCTGTCAGCTGAGTCAGCGATAAGGGCTCTTCCAACACCGGTGGAACCAGTGAAGGAAAGCTTGCGAAGTCTTTCGTCTTTAATAATTGGCCCGGTCACCAAACCAGGTCTTGTGGTCTGGACTACGTTTATTACTCCCTTTGGTAGACCAATGTCTTCCAGGACCTTCACGAAAAGCATTGAGGTCAACGGGGTAAGAGCAGCAGGCTTGAGGATCATGGTGCAACCAGCTGCGATGGCTGGAGCCATCTTGCGGGTTGCCATAGCTAGTGGGAAGTTCCATGGGGTAATAAACAGTGATGGGCCAATTGGTTTTTTCAGAACCATGATTCGGTTCTTGCCATCGGGAGCTGTGCCATAGCGGCCAGTAATTCTTGGTGCTTCTTCGGAGAACCAGCGCAGGAACTCAGCACCGTAGGCTACTTCGCCCTTAGCTTCGGCAAATGGTTTACCCATCTCAAGGGACATAACAAGTGCAAACTCGTCAGTCATCTCGGTGACTTTTTCAAAAGCTGCACGTAGGATTTCGGCACGTTCTCTTGGAGCAGTCTTGGCCCAAGCGGCCTGTGCGTTGTGGGCTGCCTCAATGGCAGCCATTCCATCTTCTGGGGCTGCGTCGGCAATAGAAACAAGTACTTTGCCGGTAGCAGGATCGATTACATCGAGAGTTTTCTTGTCGGCTGAGTCTTTCCAAGAGCCGTTGACAAAAATGCCCCGTGGAACAAGATCTAATATGCGCTTTTCATCTGCAGCGGAGAACATCTGGCACTCGTCCTTACATGCTTTTTGAGCCTTGGTGATTTGGGCTTTTTTGAACTATTGCAAGTCTACTTCTAGGGCCAAAGCTAGAGCCGAAGACCAGTGGTCTTCGGCTCTAAAACTTCTAATTAGGCCTTGGCTACTGTGGTGTCCAGCAGGATGCCTGGACCAAAAGTGGTTGAAATAGCTGTCTTGATAATGTACTTACCCTTTGAGCTAGATGGCTTTAGACGCTGAATCTCATCTAGTGCTGCAGCTAGGTTCTCAGCTAGCTGGGTAGCTGAGAAAGAAGCCTTACCAATAATGAAGTGAAGGTTGGACTGCTTGTCGATACGGAACTCGATCTTTCCACCCTTGATGTCAGTTACTGCCTTTGCAACATCTGGGGTAACGGTTCCGGTCTTTGGGTTTGGCATTAGGTTACGAGGACCCAATACCTTTCCAAGGCGACCGACCTTACCCATTAGCTCTGGGGTGGAAACTGCGGAGTCGAAATCAACCCATCCGCCAGCAACCTTTTCAATCAGTTCGTCGCCACCGACTTCGTCGGCTCCGGCCTTGATTGCAGCTTCAGCTGCTGGACCGGTTGCGAATACGATAACGCGGGCGGTCTTACCGGTTCCGTGAGGAAGCGATACAGTTCCACGAATCATCTGGTCTGCTTTGCGAGGGTCAACACCTAGCTTGACGGCAACTTCAACAGTTGAGTCAAACTTCTTTGATCCGGTCTCGCGAACCAAGGCAATTGCCTCGGCTGGGGTGTAGAACTTACCCTCGGTGATTTTGCTTGCGGCTTCTAGATAAGCCTTTGATCTTTTTGGCATGTGCTGTTATTCCTTTTCTGGTCACAGTTGTGGTTAGCGAACCGATCTGGTTCTCCCACGACTTCTTTAGTTTTTGTCTTGCTTTTGGTTCTGGTGGTGCTTTTGCCTAAGGTTCTAGGCGTCGACGGTGATACCCATGGAGCGGGCAGTCCCGGCGATAATCTTTGCAGCTGCCTCAACATCGTTGGCGTTTAGGTCGGCCATCTTGGTCTCAGCAATCTTTAGTAGCTGCTCCTTGGAAAGGTGAGCCACTTTGTCAGTGTGAGGAGTTGAGGAACCCTTGGCTACTCCAGCTGCCTTTTTGATTAGCTCGGCTGCTGGAGGAGTCTTCAGAATGAAGGTGAAGGAACGGTCTTCGTAGACGGTAATTTCTACAGGAACAACGTTTCCCTTTTGGTCTGCGGTTGCGTTGTTGTACGCGGTGCAGAACTCCATGATGTTCACTCCGTGCTGACCTAGAGCAGGACCAATCGGTGGTGCTGGGTTAGCAGCGCCTGCTTGGATCTGAAGCTTGATCATTCCAGTGACTTTTTTCTTGGGTGCCATTTGCTTACTTTTCCTTTTTTAGTGGTTTAG
>JBIIXH010000095.1:0-3942 GCA_044338475.1 Rhodoluna sp. | reverse complement strand
ACTCATGCGTTCACCCGAATTCTTGGATCTAGAAGCGTGTAGACAAGGTCAGCCACAATGTTGAAAAAGATTGCCAGTGTTCCTGTAATCAAGAAGAATCCCATAACTGGATTTAGATCCACTCTCGAAAGGGAGTTGATAAACAGGTTTCCCATTCCACTCCAGGCAAATACTCTTTCCGTGATTACTGCACCACCAATCAATGCAGCAAAATCAAAAGCCACGAGAGTGGTCATGGGAATAAGTGCGTTTCTAAATGCATGGCGCATCACCACCGTGCGTTCGGTGAGACCCTTGGCACGTGCTGTTCGGATGTAGTCCTGGTTCAGAACCTCTAGCAAGCTAGCTCTGGCATACCTTGTGTATCCGGCAAAACCAATTAGCAAAAGTGCCACAGTCGGAAGCAATAAGTGAGTAAAGGAATCAATGCCCTCTACCCAGAAGGAGCCAGTAAGGTTTGGCGTCTCAGATCCGATTGTGGCGATTGGGCGTCCGGAGATGTAGCTGCTGTCCGTGTATGGTTTCCAGGCCTGCATGAAGCGGTCAATGGCAATAATGCCTCCCATTACAAACGCGGTGATTGCGCTCGTTCTAGCAACCGGAGCCTTGTCCTCACCACCCATAAACCAGCCCACCGCAATTCCAACCAGCACAGTGATAACTGCCAATAGAAGGAAAAGAGCTCCGCTGACCGCCATTGAAATCAAATTGAACGGTATCCAAACAACCATTCCGATTCCAACCACAGCAAGGGAAGCGTTTCGCGCTCGAGTGTTGCTTAGCCCGGTTGAGATTGCTGTTATTCCAAAGGCAGCTCCGATGCCGAGCAATAGCCCGGTAAACATTCCGATACCAGGCTCTTTAAACCAGTTGGTCAAAAGAAGTGTGATTAAGGTGGCGGCGGTAACTGCCGTCGCAACTCCAAAAACCGTTAGGTTCTTCTTTCGGTCTCCGCCAACGATACCCATCCAGACAAATCCGCTGAGCAAAGAGATGATTGCTAGCCAGAGGGGTGGGATCTCCGGATTGGCAAGAAAGTCATTGAAGCCAATCGCGCCATACTGCTTCAAAAGAACGGCTACCCAGAAGACAGGTAGTGAGAAGAACAAGAAAGCAGTGAAAGTTACGGTGTAGTCAAAGCGACTGTACTGTCTTAGCGCGGTAACGATTCCAACCATCACTCCAAGGAAAATGGAGAGTATTGATGCGGTCGTTACTAGCGTCAAAGTGGAAACGGCAGCGATGGCCAAAAGATCGGTTACTTCTTGCCCGTTTATGTTTTGGCCCAAGTCAATTTGACCAATGAATAGCTTTAGCACCCCGCCCAACCAAAGGAAGTAGCGAAGGTATGGTGGCACATCAAGGTTCAAGATTTCCACACGCCGAGCAATAAGTTCTTCCTTGTTTCGCGCAGTGGATTGAGTTAGATCCTCAAGGGGGTCACCCGAGTAAGCGGTCAGAATGTACATTATGTACGTTGCGCCGAAAAGGATTACAGCTGAAGAAAAGAATCTCCTGAGAAGAAACATTCCCATAGCTGTGCCTTTCCGAGCTGAATTGCTCTAGTTCATTGAGCTTCCACTAATCTACGCTAATTCTGATCTCTATAAAAACCCAAAAGAGCACCGCCCCAAGGGGCGATGCTCTTTTGGTAAAGCAGGGTTGAAGAAGGACTAGCCTTCTACAACCTCAGCAATTGGTGTCCACTCCCAGAAGTTCCAGAACATGTTAGGAGATAGTGGAGCCGGTACAACGCCCGAAAGCTTGTTCTTGTTGTACGCGGTTACACCTGGGTGCTGGAAAATGGTGGTACCAGATGCGTCTGCCCATAGAAGTGTCTCAACCTGAGTCAGTAGGTCCTTCTGAACCTCTGGATCAAATTCGGTTGACAGCGACTTGTATAGAGCGTCTACTTCGGCATTGCCATAACCCTGGTAGTTGTTTCCTCCACCAGTAATGAAGTTAAGCTCTGAACCAGATACCGCGGTTGATGTCGACACCCATGCAAATAGGGATACGTCATAGGTACCTGAACCTAGGTCCGAACCCCAAGTTGGAGAAGATGCGTCGATAACGTTGAATCCAGCCTCGGCCGCAGCTTCCTTGATTAGGACGTACTGGTTGGCACGACGTGGGTTTGTGCTTGAGAACAGCATCTTGACGTTGACAGGAGTTGAAACTCCAGCCTCTTCCAATAGCGCCTTTGCACCGTCGATGTCGAATGCGTACTCAGCCGAGCCATTAGCAGCGACAATGTCGTCATACCATGGGTAGCCAGGTAGCTGGGTGAAGGAGTTCATAACTGTGGCGTCGGGGTTGATTGGCTTAATCAATGTCTCGACGATCTGATCACGAGGAATGCTCTTCAGGAACGCAGCTCTAACCTTTTGAGCCTTCTCGGCGTCGTCACCATAGGTTGCAGGGTCAAACGGGCCACCGTTGTCGAATGTAAGGTCCATGTGCTCGTAAACGGCTTCTCCGCCACCTACAACAGTGATGAAGTCTTCATATTCCTTAATGGCGTCCAAAATGTCCGCGGTTGCCTGTGGTGAGATCAAATCAACTTCACCGTTTGCAAGTGCCTGAACAGCAGCTAGTGGATCAGAGATGATACGAACTGTGATTGTCTCTACCTTTGGTGATGGACCCCAGCTGTACTCAGGGTTTGCAGTCAATGTTGTTGACTGGTCAGCTACCAAACCGGTGATGACATAGGCACCATTGGACACCAACAAGTCGGTGTTCTCTGGGTAGTCAGTCATATCGTAGGCGGTGCTCCATGCCTTAGAAATTGGAGCTAGAACAGCAAGATCCTTGTTGTTGATAGCGTCAATTAGCTTCTGCTTTGCAGCCTCGTCAGTTAGCTCTTCATCTGGGAAGGCAACCTGAGTGGTTACGTGTGCAGAAACACCAATTCCGAACTGAAGCTCCCAGTCAACGATTTGAGAGTCGTAAACAAGTGTGACGCTTCGTCCACCGTCAGAAATTACTGGGGTAGCAGATACTTCACCTAGATTTCCACCACAAGAAGCTGAATCGAAGAATACTCCGGAGTCAAGTTCGTCTTGGTTGGTAACCTCACCAGTGTCTTCGTCAAGAATTGGCTCGACGTTGTTTAGTAGACAGCTGTTTGCAACCCATGCAAGAAGCATGTCGGATGCGTCAACGGCTGCGCCGTCTGACCACTTAACACCAGAGTTCACGGTGTACTTAACGGTCAGTGGGTCACTGCTTACAAGCTCGTACGTTCCAAACTGCTCGTTCTTGATTAGGTTGGACTCTGAGTCGTAGTAGTTGAAGCCTGAGTTAGCCATGTACAAAATATTTGCGTTGGCTGAGGCATTTCCATTTGTTGTTGATGAGTTAGCTGAGTAGAACCCTTGGTTCCATCCAACTGAAATCGAGCTTCCCTCAACGATATCGGCAGCACCAGTGGCACAACCCGATAGCAGTAGAGCAGAAGCTGCAGTTGCGGCAATTACGCCGCTGATGCGCTTGGTTTTCATTTATCTCCTACTTGGTTTACGTGACAAGGTTAAAGCCGCAAAGATCGCGATTGCCCCTCGGTCTACCTATTAAACCTAATTAACCAAGGAATAACAACAGGTGAATTCAGAGAATCGTTGCCAAATTGTGCTTAAGCGTGCCCAGGTCCGCCATGTCTGGGACACTAAGAGGTATGGAATCAAAGACCGAACTGGTACTCATCTACGATGGTGACTGCCAGTTTTGCAGGCTCAGCCTTGATTTTGGGCTTCGGATTCTCAAGGAATTCCCTTTATATGTGGCCTTTCAGCGGATAAACCCCGAGGAATTTGGGCTTACGCAGGACCAAGTGAAATCTCAGATCTGGACCGTGGGCGGAGGTAAGCCAGCCTCCGGTGGGCACTTGGCTGTAGCGGTCCTGCTGGGTATGCAAGCGAACCCGCTTTACCGAGCCCT
>JBIIXH010000008.1:0-16473 GCA_044338475.1 Rhodoluna sp. | reverse complement strand
GTTGAGCAAGTTATGGAAGATGGCGACCGCGATCGCTGGTTCACCGCTCAAGAAGCTTTGGAGTACGGATTCATCGACCACATTCAGGCATCAGCTGGCGCAGCCACCGGTGTTGGAAACAAGTAGGAAGCAGCTGAAATTGCCTAAAGATCTTTCAAACCTTTCTCCAGAAGCTAGATATATTCTTCCAAGCTTCGAAGAGAGAACCTCCTATGGATTCAAACGCCAGGACCCTTACAACAAGCTCTTTGAAGACCGCATCGTATTTCTAGGTGTTCAAGTTGACGATGCTTCGGCAGACGACGTCATGGCACAGCTTTTGGTGCTTGAAAGCCAAGACCCTGACCGCGACATCACTATGTACATCAACTCCCCTGGTGGATCGTTCACTGCCATGACCGCAATCTATGACACCATGCAGTACATCAGACCGCACATCCAGACTGTTTGTTTGGGTCAGGCAGCGTCCGCTGCTGCGGTGTTGCTTGCCGCAGGTTCACCGGGTAAGCGACTTGCTTTGCCGAACGCGAGAATTTTGATTCACCAGCCAGCAACCGGAGACTCCGGAAGAGGGCAGGCGTCTGATATCGAAATTCAGGCCAAAGAAATCATGCGTCTACGTGAGTGGCTCGAAGAGACCCTCTCCAAGCACTCAAACAAGACAGTTGCAGAGGTAAATAAGGACATTGACCGCGACAAGATCTTGACTGCGGACGAGGCCCTTACCTACGGATTGATTGACCAGGTGCTCACCTCTCGCAAGAACCCGCTGCCTGCCAAGTAAATAGCGGGGATAACCTAACATCGATTGTCGTGGTTGGGTAATAGGGTTAAATTTATGACAAAACTGAGCGAATCAGGCGACCTGCTTAAGTGCTCCTTCTGCGGAAAGAGCCAAAAGCAGGTTAGAAAGCTGATCGCGGGCCCAGGCGTTTACATTTGCGATGAATGCATCGAGCTTTGCAACGAGATTATTGAAGAAGAGCTGGGTGCTGCAGCATCCAAGGAAATTGAAGACATCACTCTTCCAAAACCAAAAGAAATCTACGGCTACTTGGATGAATACGTTATCGGTCAAGACAAAGCCAAGAAGGTTCTCTCTGTTGCTGTATACAACCACTACAAGAGAATTCGTTCCACCGGGACGCTAACTGCTGCAGGCAAAGAGCACGACTCAATCGAAATAGCCAAGTCAAACATCTTGATGATCGGTCCAACTGGATGTGGAAAAACTTACCTAGCTCAAACTCTTGCCAAGAGACTTAATGTTCCTTTCGCGGTAGCAGACGCAACCGCTTTGACTGAAGCCGGTTACGTGGGCGAGGATGTCGAGAACATCTTGCTAAAGCTTTTGCAGGCAGCAGACTTTGATGTCAAGCGAGCTGAGCAGGGAATCATCTACATTGACGAAATTGACAAGATTTCCAGAAAAGCTGAGAACCCATCAATCACCCGAGATGTTTCAGGTGAAGGAGTTCAGCAAGCACTGCTAAAGATCCTTGAGGGAACCGTTGCCTCGGTTCCTCCGCAGGGCGGAAGAAAGCACCCGCAGCAAGATTTCATTCAGATTGACACAACCAATGTGCTTTTCATCGTGGCTGGTGCATTTGCGGGTCTTGAGGAAATCATTTCAAACCGATCCGGCAAACGAGGAATTGGCTTTGGCAATGAAGTTCAGTCACACGGGGTTGACCCAGACATTTTCAACGACGTCCAGTCTGAGGACCTGAGAAAGTTTGGTTTGATTCCAGAATTTATTGGACGTCTTCCAGTTATCGCAACTGTTGAACCGCTTGACCGAGCTGCTTTGATGGATATTTTGACGGTTCCCAAGAATGCTCTCACCAAGCAGTATCAAAGAATGTTCGAACTGGATGGTTTTGAGCTGGAGTTTGATAAAGCAGCCCTTGAGCTAATGGCTGATATGGCAATTGACCGTGAAACGGGAGCCAGGGGACTCAGGTCCATACTGGAGACGGTACTAGGCCCAATCATGTTTGAGATTCCAACCATGGAAACTCAAGGCCTTGTGAAGATCACTAAAGATGTCGTGCTTGGTAAAAAGGAAGCTTCCATCACCCCATTCAAAAAACAAGCCCAAGAAAAATCTGCCTAATAAATGAGCCGAGTTCAGTCTTCCAAGCCTGAACTAAAAGCACCCATAATCGCAGGCTTTGTAGCCTCCATTTCTGGTTCAGCTGCAACTTTTGGAATCGCAATTGCTGGATTAGTTGCAATGGGAGCAACCAGGGACCAAACCTTCACAGCACTGTTTGTTTTGCTAATTGGTTACGGTTTACTCTCGACTGTCTTGAGCTATCGATACAAGATGCCGATTTCCATTGTTTGGTCCACTCCAGGAGCAGCATTTCTAGCCGCCTCAGCTGGACTGGGTCTTGAATTCGATCAAGCCGTTGGTGGGTTCTTGCTGTCTGGCTTACTTCTGACGGTAACTGGATTATGGCCAGCTCTTTCCAGGTTGGTGCAAAAAATCCCAGCAAGTATTGCAAGTGCGATGCTGGCGGGCATCTTGTTTGTCTTCGTGATCAACACCGTTCGAGCGGCGGTAGATTACCCAATTCTTGTGATCCCATTTGTTCTGGTCTGGTTTGTCCTGAATCGAATCGCAACTGTCTGGGCAACGCCGGTAGCGATTGTTTTGGCTTTTGTCTTGGTGAACGCAGACTTGGGTTGGGATTGGCTTGATCAAGCAAGGCTATTTCCAAGCTTTGAAATTGTAGTTCCAGCACTTGATTTGATCCCGATTCTTTCAATCGGAATTCCTTTGTATCTAATTACCATGGCAAGTCAGAACCTTCCAGGAATTGCAATCATGAAGGGCTTCGGGTACAAAGTTCCCGTAAGGCCAGTAATCACATCAACTGGAGTTGCAACGGTGGTTGCGTCATTTTTTGGTGGTTTCGGAATGAATCTTGCTGCAATTACCGCGGCTATCAACGCCAACGAGCAAGCTGCCAAAGACCCTACTCGTCGCTGGGTTGCTTCCTTCGTTGGGGGATTGGTTTACTGGTTGTTTGCAATCGGAGCAGGCTTCTTCGCAGCATTCGTTCTTGCGGTTCCAGCAGAGTTGCTACTTGCCGTAGTTGGGTTAGCACTTCTGCCAAGCTTTATCTCGGCTATCGGCGCATCCCTTGAAGACAAAAGCACCAGATTGCCTGCTGTTATCACTTTTGTGGTTGGCGCAGCCGGCATTTCAGTCTTTGGAATTGGCGGCGCCTTCTGGGCTTTAGTTGCTGGGATGCTCGTGCTTTTCTGGGAGAGAGCTCCGCTGGCTAGAGCAAACCGCGGCGCGTAAGTAGCGGGTCAATTGCAGGCTCTTGGCCTCGGAAGTTTCTAAACATCTCCATCGAATCAATAGACCCTCCGCGGGACAGGAGTTCATTTCTGAACTTCTCGCCGTTTTTCCTTGTCAGGCCACCATTTTGCTTGAACCAATTCACAGTATCGGCGTCAAGTACCTCTGACCAGATGTAGCCGTAGTATCCAGCGTCGTAACCACCAGAGAACACGTGTGAGAAGTACCCACTCTTGTAGCGAACTGGAACTGGATCAAAATCCAATCCGTAATCTTTTATAGCCTTGGCCTCAAACTCAGACACATCCGAAATACTTTGGTCCGCGGCTTCGTGCCAAGCAAGATCCAGAATTGCTGCTGCTAGATAAGAGGTAGTCTCAAATCCTTCGTTAAAGGTTTCTGATGCCTTCAGGCTTGCGATCCATTCGGCGGGAAGAACTTCTCCTGTTTCGTGATGCTTGGCATAGTTGGCCACCACTTCAGGCCAAAGCATCCACATCTCATTCACTTGGGATGGGAACTCAACAAAGTCACGCTCGACATTAGTTCCCGAGAACCTCGGGTAGGTCACGTCCGAAAGCAGTCCATGCAATGCGTGGCCAAATTCGTGGAAAAGTGTGCTGGTTTCATCGAAGGTAAGAAGTGCCGGTTCACCCTCTCGAGGTTTCGGAACATTCAAGTTGTTTACCACAACAGGTTTTTGATTTAGCAGTTTGGATTGATCAACCAGGTTGTTCATCCATGCGCCGCCATGCTTAGAGTCTCTAGTGAAGAAGTCTCCGATGAATAATCCAAGCTTCGAGCCATCTTCGTTGAATACCTCAAAAACTCTGGCTTCCTCGTGGTACGCCCGAAGATCCTTTCGCTCCTTGAAAGTGATTCCAAAGAGCTTCTCGGCGGCGAAGAAGACTCCGTCAAATAGCACTCGCTCTAGTTCGAAGTAGGGCTTCATCAATGTTGTGTCTAAGTTGTACTTTTCTTTACGGACCTTCTCTGTGTAGTAAGCCCAGTCCCAGCTTTCAAGCTTCGAACCAGCGTGGTCTTTTTGCAATTGACTCTCGAGATCCTTTGCCTCTGTGCGTGCGTTGGATACAGCTGCCGGGGCAATGCGACGAAGCATTTTGTGCGCATTAGCTGGAGTGCCAGCTGTTTGATCAGACAGCACATAGGCAGCGTGACTTTCGAAACCAAGTAGCTTTGCTCGTTCCGCACGTAGCTTCACAATTTGCTTGATTAGGTCTTGGTTGTCAAAGTCTCCTGCGGAAGTGGACTTGGACATGCTGGCACGCATGATCTTTTCGCGTAATTCCCTGTTTTCAAGAGAGGCTAGCCAGGGGTGACCGGTGTAGTTGACCATGTTCACCAAGTACTTGCCATCTAAGCCACGCTCTTTTGCGGCTTGACTTGCAATGTCAATTTCTGACTCCGATAATCCGGCAAGCATTGCAACGTCATCCACCACAACACCCAAACGATTAGCTTCAGCCAGAGCGTTCTGATCGAACTTGGTTTGTAGCTCCGAGAGCTTCTCGTTGTATTTCTTTAGTGCCTCGCGATCTTCTGGACTCAATTTTGCTCCGGCGTGCACAAAGTCCCGATGGTATCTTTCGATTAGCCATTTGGACTCTGTGTCTAGTTCGTTCTGGTCACGAGTTTCGTAGAGAGTCTCAATTCTCGAGAACAGAACTGGGTTTAGCTTGATGGCATCCTCGTGAGCTGCAAGCTTGGGTGCAATCTCGGATTCGATCTTGTCGATAGTTGGATTGGTATCGGCTGACGACTTGTTATAGAAAACCAAGAGCATTCGCTCAAGCATTTTCCCCGACCGCTCTAGAGCAACAACGGTGTTCTCGAAAGTTACCTCTGGTTCGGCCGTAATACTTTCAATCTCAGTGAGCTGCTGTTCGCAACCAGCATAGAAAGCGGACAGGTAGTGATCGTCTGTAATCTTTGAAAAATCTGGTAATTCGTATTCAAGCGTTGATCTATCTTGAAATGGATTTGGGTTAGTCATTTCGGACCTTTCTTATTGTGCGGGTTTGAATGAAACTCCGCTTATTGCCAAAGACTCAGAAACCTTGTAATTGATTTGATCGATCTTTCCCACAGACTTCAAGTCTGATTCGATGTGCTTTAGAGATTCAATGTCTGCATCATTGGCCTCGATTGTGAGACTAGTTATTTCAGCCTTCATAGATAGCTTCTCGTCAGACTTGGCCTTTCTAATGCCAATTAGAGACTGGGAGGCAAGTGAGAGAAGGCTCGCCTTCTGGTTTCCGGTGAAAGAAGATAGATCCTCAGCTACTGGCCAACTACTGCGGTGGACGCTACCTTCTTGCCACCAGCTCCAGGCTTCTTCAGTGGCAAACGGGATAAATGGCGCCAAGAGCTTGGTGATGGCAAGTAGGGCAATACGCAAAGCGCTCACTGCAGATGCTTGGGCAGCTGGATTGGTGTTTTGTCCGTAGGCGCGCTCTTTAACCAGTTCTAGATAATCATCGGTGAAGTTCCAGAAAAATGACTCTGTAAGCTCCAGCGCCTTGGTGTGATCAAAGCTTTCAAAGGCTTTGGTAGCTCCCGTAACCACTTCTGCAAGAGCGGCAAGCATCGCTTTATCGATTGCCTCGGTGACTTCAACTTTGTCGCCGGCTAGCTCGAAAGAAAGAACGAACTTTGCGGCGTTTAGAACCTTAATCGCAAGTCTGCGTCCAACTTTCATTTGACCTACGTCAAAAGCGGCGTCGGTGCCGAGCCTCGCGGCCGCTGCCCAATACCTAACGGCATCAGAGCCGTGCTCATCCAGCAGATCGTTTGGCACAACAACATTGCCTTTGGACTTAGACATTTTCTTGCGGTCTGGATCAAGGATCCAACCCGATAAAGCTGCATCACTCCAAGGAAGTTGATTTTCTTCCTGAAAGGAACGAAGCACTGTTGAGAAAAGCCAGGTGCGGATAATGTCTTGACCCTGTGGGCGCAAGCTAAATGGGAAAACCTTGGCATATTTTTCAGGATCAGAGATCCAGCCACCAGCTAGCTGAGGTGTTAGGGAAGATGTGGCCCAGGTGTCGAGGATGTCCACCTCACCAATGAATCCATTTGGCTTGCCACGCTGGTCTTCTGTGTATCCATCTGGGCATTGACTAGATGGGTCAACCGGCAGCGAACCTTCTTTAGGTGTGATCACATTCTCGTAATCAGGATTAGCGTCAGCATCCAGTGCGTACCAAACCGGAATAGGAACACCGAAGAAGCGCTGTCTGGATACTAGCCAGTCACCAGTTAAGCCATTAACCCAGTTCTCGAATCTGACTCGCATAAAGTCGGGGTGAAACCTCAGGTCCTTGCCCAGCTTGATTAGCTGATCACGCAAGGATTCATCGCGCCCACCGTTTCTTAGATACCACTGTCTGGTGGAAACAATTTCCAGAGGCTTATCGCCTTTTTCAAAGAACTTAACGGGGTGAGTGATTGGCTTAGGCTCACCGATCATGTCGCCTGACTCGATCAAAAGCTCAACGATTCGCTGTCTTGCAGAAAACACAGTCTTTCCGGCTAGTTCGGCAAATACTGCAAGAGCTTTCGGTTCTTGGATAACTTCTGGAGCATCACTGAGAATTCTGCCGTCCCAACCGAAGATGGCTCGGTTTGGAAGATCTAGCTCTCTCCACCAGATGACGTCGGTGACGTCACCAAATGTACAGATCATCGCTATTCCAGAACCCTTGTCTTTTTGGGCAAGGTGATGGGCAACTACTGGAACCTCAACGCCAAACAAAGGCGTCGTTACGGTCTTACCAAAAAACTTCTGATAGCGCTCGTCGTCTGGGTGAGCAACAAGTGCAACACAGGCGGGAATCAACTCTGGCCTGGTGGTCTCAATAAAGATTTTGCCTTCGGGCCCATCAAAGCCAATGCGGTGATAGGCACCAGGCTGGTCGCGATCTTCAAGCTCGGCTTGAGCAACCGCGGTCCGGAAAGTTACATCCCAAAGGGTTGGGGCCATGGCTTGGTAGGCCTCGCCGCGAGAAAGGTTGTTTAGAAACGCTTTTTGAGAAACTGCTTGGGCTTCAGGGGAGATAGTTTGGTAGGTCTGTGACCAGTCGATTGAAAGCCCAAGCTGACGCCATAGAGCCTCGAATTGCTTCTCGTCCTCGAGGGTTAGTCTTTCGCAAAGCTCAATGAAGTTTCTTCTTGAGATAGGGACTTGATCTGCGGCTTTAGTTGACTTGCCGTCGCCACCTTCAAAAGGAGGCTTGAAGTTACTGTCGTAGCCAAGACTTGGGTCGCATCTAACGCCATAGAAGTTTTGAACTCTTCTTTCAGTGGGTAAACCGTTGTCATCCCAACCCATTGGGTAGTAGACCTCTTTACCGATCATGCGCTGGTACCTGGCAATCAGGTCGGTGTGGGTGTAGCTAAAGACGTGACCTACGTGCAAAGATCCTGAAACTGTCGGTGGGGGAGTATCTATGGAGAATATTTGTGATTTTGGAGCGGACTTATCGAAGCTGTAAGTTTTGTTGCTCTCCCAGCTAGGACCCCACTTTTGCTCTAGACCTTCAACGCCAACCTTCTCAGGGGTGCTGGCAGCACGGGCGTAGCTGTCTGCGTTGCCTCGGGCATTATTCATGGCTAAAGTCTCCAAAAAACGGGTTAGATACAGGTTAACATTGATAGAGATTACCGAAGACAACGCCAAGAAAGCCCAAAATGTATCCCCTCAACTCTGAAGGCAAGGCATCTGGCGTAACCCCTAGCCCCAGTTTTCCCGAAATAGAGCAGAAGATTCTCGATTACTGGGATAAGGACGAGACATTCCAGGCTTCGATCGACCAGCGAAAAGCAGAATCCGCGGAAGAGTTCGTGTTTTATGATGGGCCCCCCTTTGCTAATGGTCTGCCCCACTACGGGCACTTGCTAACTGGCTACACCAAAGACCTAGTCCCAAGGTTCAAGACTATGCAGGGTTACCGCGTAGAGCGTCGATTTGGTTGGGATACACACGGTCTGCCGGCAGAGGTAGAAGCAGAGCGTCAGCTAGGTATTTCTGGAAGACCAGAAATTGAGAAGTATGGCGTTGATAAGTTCAATGCCTACTGCAAAACCTCGGTTTTGAAATACACCCAGGACTGGAAGAGCTACGTAACCAGGCAAGCTCGCTGGGTCGATTTCGAGAATGACTACAAGACCCTAGACACCAACTACACCGAGAGTGTGATCTGGGCTTTCAAGGAGCTGTATAAAAAAGGTTTGATCTACGAAGGCTTCAAAGTTCTGGCTTATTGCTGGAGATGCGAGACTCCACTTTCTAATCACGAACTAAGAATGGATGATGAGGTTTACAAAACTCGTCAAGATCAATCCGTAACCGTAACCTTCCCGATTGTCGGGGGAGAGTATGACAAGACCCGAATCTTGGCTTGGACCACAACGCCTTGGACTCTTCCAACCAACTTCGCGCTCGCGGTAGGTCCAGAGATTGAATACGCCATTGTTCCAGCAGGAGCCAGTGGAGCTGCCGACGGTGGAGATTCAACTACTAAGTATTTGATCGCAACTTCCCTGTTGGGAAACTACGCCAAGGATTTGGGTTATGAATCATCGGAAGAAGCGCTAGCGGCAATTGAAACCAAGGTATTGGGTAAAGATCTCGCCGGTACTCGTTACGAGCGTATCTTTGATTACTATTCCGATTCAACTAAGTTTGACACCGCAAACGCTTGGCAGGTATTGGTTGGTGACTATGTTGCTGACAACGAAGGAACCGGAATCGTTCACCAAGCACCTGCATATGGTGAAGATGACCAAAAGCTTTGCGAGCTGGCAGGAATCCCTGTTTACGTTTCCGTGAACGAGCGAGGTCAATTCAATTCTGTTATTTCTGATTTTGAGGGTCAGCACGTTTTCGAGGCGAACAAGCCAATCACTCAAAAACTAAAGGCCGAAGGCAGGCTACTAAGACAAGCAAGCTACGACCACCCTTATCCACACTGCTATCGCTGTAAGAACCCACTAATTTACAAAGCCGTTTCATCATGGTTTGTTGAAACCACCAAGGTCAAAGACCGCATGCTGGAGCTGAACCAGCAAATTGAGTGGACACCTTCACACACCAAGGACGGCTCATTCGGTAAGTGGCTAGAAAATGTTCGTGACTGGGCTATTAGCCGAAACCGTTTTTGGGGAGCTCCCATCCCAGTTTGGAAATCAGATGACCCGAACTACCCCCGAATCGACGTGTATGGCTCTCTTGAAGAGCTAGCTAAAGACTTTGGTAAAGAACCAACGGACTTTCATCGTCCATACATCGACGAACTTGTAAGGCCAAATCCTGACGACCCAACCGGTAAGTCGATGATGAGGCGTGTTCCAGAAGTTTTGGACTGCTGGTTTGAGTCGGGATCAATGCCATTTGCCCAGGTGCACTACCCATTCGAGAACCGCGATTGGTTTGACACTCACAACCCTGGCGACTTCATTGTCGAATACGTTGGCCAAACCCGTGGTTGGTTCTACACCCTTCATGTTCTAGCAACTGCACTATTCGACAGACCTGCTTTCAAATCTGCTATCTCACACGGAATTGTTCTGGGTAACGACGGACAGAAGATGTCCAAGTCTCTAAGAAACTACCCGGATGTATCTGAAGTCTTCGATCGTGATGGCTCTGATGCGATGCGTTGGTTTTTGATGTCCAGCACGATTCTTCGCGGCGGAAACTTGGTTGTTACCGAGCAGGGAATTCGCGAAGGAGTGCGACAGGTTCTGTTGCCACTTTGGAACACCTGGTATTTCTTTAGCCTCTACGCAAACGCCTCAAACTATCAGGCCAAGTATTCGGTCGACAGTAAAGATGTTTTGGATCGCTATCTGCTTTCCAAAACCAGAGATCTGATTACCGGGGTAGAGGCAGATCTGAATGTATTTGACTCTTACTCTGCGTCAGCAAAGCTAAGAGATTTCAGCGACGTGCTTACTAACTGGTACGTAAGGCGCTCTCGCGACCGGTTCTGGGAAGGTAACGAAGAAGCCTTCGACACTCTTTACACAGTTCTCGAAATAGTTACCCGCGTAGCCGCACCGCTTCTTCCAATGGTTTCTGAGCAGATCTGGCGTGGTCTAACCGGAGGCCGAAGCGTTCATCTTGAGAGCTGGCCAGATGCTTCGAGCTTGAATTACGACGCAGATCTAGTTCAGTCCATGGATCAGGTTCGAACCGTTAGCTCAGTTTCGCTAAGCCTAAGAAAGACAAACTCGCTAAGAGTTCGGTTGCCACTTTCTAAGCTCACCGTTGTGACCCCCGGAGCCAAGAGTCTCCAAGAATTCTCCGCAATCATCGCCGAGGAACTAAACGTCAAAGAGGTAGAGCTAGTTGAACTTGCTGTTGAATCGACCAAGGAGTTTGGTGTCGAACAACAGTTGATCGTTAACTCTCGGGCATTAGGTCCAAGACTTGGTAAACAAGTGCAAGAAATTATTGGCGCGGCGAAAGCTGGCAACTGGGAGCAAGTCCAAGGCAAGGTCGCCGTAAACGGTGTCGAGCTTCTCGAAGGCGAGTACGAACTAGCGCTTGTTGCAAAAGATGAGTCCAGTGCAGAAAAGCTAATTGGAATTTTGCCGGCTGGAGGCTTCGTGATCCTAAACAGAGTTGTCACTGCCGAACTGGAAGCAGAAGGCTTGGCTCGCGATGTGGTTCGCGCAATTCAGCAAGCTAGGAAAGACGCCGATCTAGATGTTTCCGACCGCATTTCTACTTCACTTACTGGAGCAAGAGATGTCTTGGATGCGGTCTTGGCTCACGAGGAGCTCGTAAAGAACGAGACCTTGACTCTGGAGATTAGCTATAGCGAATCTGCAGCACTATCCAACGCGGTTGCAGTTGGTGACAATCAGCAGGTTCAGATTTTGGTAGTAAAGCTTTGAGCGCAGCCGTTCACGACGAAAAGTACTGGGAGTCAAAAGCGGCCTTTGTTCTAGAAGAGCTGATGAAGCGGGTTCCGGAAAACAAGATTAGGCCAAGGCTTGAACCAACAAGAAGAGCCGTTGAGCTACTAGGCGACCCGCAGCGCAGCTACCGGGTAATTCACATCACTGGAACCAACGGAAAAACTTCCACAACAAGATTCATTGAAAGAATCTTGCGCGAGCACGGGCTTAGAACTGGAAGATTTACCTCGCCGCACCTTCTGAAGTTCACCGAAAGGATGGCAATAGATGGAGAGCCAGTCAGCGATGAAGTGCTGTATGGCGTTTATGTGGACATTGAACCAATTCTTGAAATGGTTGATCAAGAATTAGCTGCACAATCTGAAGCCCCGCTTACATTCTTTGAAGCTCTATCGGTTCTTGGTTTTGCGGTCTTTGCCGATGCGCCGGTAGACGTTCTCGTATTGGAAGTTGGCATGGGAGGCGCCTGGGATTCCACCAACGTGGCAGATGGCGACGTTGCCGTGTTCACGCCAATCGGGCTTGATCACATGGACAGACTGGGCAACACAATTTCGGAGATTGCCGAAACCAAATCAGGAATCATCAAGCCTGGGTCTCTAGTAGTTAGCTCTAATCAAACCGCAGATGCATTGCAAGTCTTGAAGCGAGTCTCGGGAGAGAAAGCAGAAGGTCATTTTTTGCTGGGTGAAGATTTCTCTGTTGAATTCCACGAGGCAACTTCAACGGGCCAACGTGTAATGATTTCTGGTTTGGCTGGAAGATACGGGCCCTATGAGGCACCGGTTTTTGGTATTCACCAAAGCACAAACCTTGCCGTTGCAATCGCGGCGGTAGAGGCTTTCTTAGGTGGCGGCCAAGTGCCAATCGCGGATGATGTTCTTCGATCCGCAGTTGCGGACCTATCCTCACCAGGAAGGCTGCAGTTGGTTAGAACCGATCCAGCAATTCTTCTTGATGGCGCACACAATCCTGCAGGCGCAAAGACCCTAGCAACATCTCTCATGTCAGAGTTTTCCGAAAAGCCCCTTGTTGGTTTACTAGCGGTTTTGTCGGATAAGGATGTTGCTGGGGTTGTAAGCGAACTGTCTGGGTGCTTCCAGAATGTGGTTGCCACCTCATCTTCTTCCAACAGGTCCTTAGACGCTAAGGCCTTAGAAGCTATTGCTAAGGACCACTCGGGAGCCACCACCGAGTCCGCACCTAACGTCATCAGCGGGCTTGAGCGAGCTCGATCAATCGCTCGTGAAATTGATGGCATGGTTGTAGTTACGGGATCAATTTCATTAGTGGGAGACGTCCTACAAATTCTTCAGGAGGAAAGCGATGCGGAATAGAACCACAAGGGCGACCCTTGGATCGCTGGTCATGGTTTTTGAATCCGTGGTCGTGTTTTTTGCAACCTTGGTTGGATTTGGACTTCGTGTTCATCCAGACCCTGCTGTCATTTGGGGAGTCGGAGTGGGATTGTCAGTCATTTTGATGCTGTTTCCCGCTGTACTTGGAAAGCCAGGAACTTATGCGATTGGCTGGGTTCTTCAGATAATTGTTGTCTTATTGGGAATCTGGGTTCCTTTGATGTTCTTGCTGGGAGCGATATTCTTGGGTATGTGGGGCTGGGCCATGATCGCAGGTGCCACAATTGACAGAGCAAGAGCGGCGAAGGCAAAACTTGATCGCCAAGACTTAGGAAGTGAGTAACAAATGTCTAAAGAGCAGACTTTAGTTCTTATAAAGCCCGACGGCGTTGCTCGCTCATTGACTGGCGAGATCATGCGCCGAATTGAAGCTAAGGGTTACGTTGTTACAGGGCTCAAGATGTTGCAGCCCAGCAAAGAGCAACTTGCCGCTCACTACGCAGAGCATGAAGGCAAGCCTTTCTATGCACCCTTGATTGATTTCATGTCCTCGGGACCCATTGTTGCAATCAGGCTAGAGGGAGATCGAGTCATCGAGGGCTTCCGAGCACTCGCTGGAGCAACTGATCCAACAACAGCAGCGCCAGGAACAATCAGGGGAGATCTAGGTCGCGACTGGGGTGAGAAGGTTCAAAAGAACCTCGTTCATGGTTCAGATTCAGTCGAATCTGCAACTAGAGAACTTGCTATCTGGTTTAGCTAGAACAAGCTGGGCCACAAGTCCCAGAATTTCCAAATCACAGTCGCGCTCAAACCAAAGAACGTCAAGATTGTGAATAGCCAGTGCCAGTCGTAAGCATTAACAAAGAAACCAACTGACTTCAGGGGAACAGGAACGATTCCTTCACTGGCTGCAAACAAGAAGTGTTTCCAGAACATCGGAATCATTCCAGCCCAAGCGACCATGCAGTATGGGCAGAGCGCTCCGATATCAAACAGACTCTGACTAAAGAGCCAAAAAACAAATACAAATCCACCGGTCATACCGAGGGTGAATAGCTGCCAGAACCACTTGGCAAATCTTGCACCCGCGAGAATCGCGAAGCCAATCACAACGGGAACAGCGAATGCGGCTAGACCAATCAGAGAGTTTGGAAATCCCAGCAGAGACGCTTGCCAGGTCAGCATCACCGATTTGCAAGAGATAAAAGGACTGACATCACAGCTAAGAACCGCATCTGGGTTTGTAGCCACCCTTAATCTCTCGATCGTGAGAGCAAGGGCTGCAAGCCACCCGAGAGCACCACCGGAAATGAGCATCCAGGCTAGAGACACAGGAGCCCCGACAAGGCTCTTTTCTGAAGGTTTTAGGCTCATAACTTCAAGTATTCCACGACAATTCTGGGCTTTTGGCATATTGGTGTCATACTTAGAGATAAGTGAACTGGAACCACATCTTCTAGACACTAAAGGTTTATCGAGCATTCGGCTCCAAGGCATAAGACCCATCGGGCAGCTGGCAGGGCGTCGTGACAGCAATGACTCGCAACTACAAAGGTTTTAGTCGGCTACAAAAGTTGCCGATACAGATTTGATAGCCGAACATCGGCAAAGTGTGTGGGCTTTTGCCAATCGGCAGCTTGGAGCACCAAAATGGCGAAAGAAAAAGACGAGTCAATAAAGGCTGAAAAGCCCATCAAGAAAACAGACAAGAGACCAGCGCCTTCAAAAGCAAAGTCGGATGAGCCTAAAGCGCCCAAAAAGGTCGACTCAAAGGAAGCCAAGAAGGAAAAGGGCGAATCTAAAAAATCCGTCAAGGAATCAGATAAGGTCGTTGCACCTGAGAGCGCAAAGGCCAGCACTAAGCCCGCTGCGGTAAGTGCAACCTCACTCATCTTTCAGGCTCCAGACCTACCTCCAGTAGAGCCACGCAAGAGGTCCAATAACAAGAAGAACTCAGAAGCAGAGTCTGAGTCTCACCTAAGAAGAAGATCTCGCCGCAGAGCTGGCGAAGCAATTGAAGAATCTTCCGACCTACCAAACGTGGTTGTCAAGGTCAGAACACCAAGGCCTCCAAAGGAACCGAGCAACGAGCCTCAAAGAGTTAAGGGTTCCACCAGGCTAGAAGCAAAGAAGCAGCGTCGTCGCGACGGAAGAGACTCGGGAAGACGTCGTCAGACAATCACCGAGACCGAATTTCTAGCACGCCGCGAATCGGTAGACCGCATGATGCTGGTTCGCTCCAAGGACGCCAAGATTCAACTTTGCGTTGTCGAGGACAAAGTTTTGGTTGAGCACTATGTTGCCCAGAGCCAGGACGGCTCACTTATTGGAAATGTTTACCTTGGAAAAGTGCAAAACGTACTTCCTTCGATGGAGGCAGCATTCGTTGACATCGGCAAGGGCAGAAACGCTGTTTTGTATTCCGGTGAAGTGAACTGGGATGCCGATGGTCTAGAGGGGCGACCAAGAAAGATTGAGCTTGCCCTTAAATCAGGTGACACCATCTTGGTGCAGGTAACCAAGGACTCGGTTGGGCAAAAAGGTGCCCGTCTAACTTCTCAGGTGTCCTTGCCTGGACGCTATGTTGTCTACGTTCCAAACGGCAACATGAATGGAATCTCGAAAAAGCTTCCAGATTCCGAGCGAGTAAGACTAAAGAAGATTTTGAAGGACATTGTTCCTGAAGAGGCAAGCGTGATTGTTAGAACTGCTGCTGAGGGGGCAACCGAGGAGCAGCTGACTCTTGATGTTCAAAGACTGCAGGCTCAGTGGACTGGAATTCAGAACAAGCTCAAGAAAGCTACCCCGCCAACACTGCTGCACTCCGAACCAGATCTTCTGGTGAAGATTGTTCGTGACGTCTTCAACGAAGACTTCCAGAAGATGATTATCGCTGGCTCTGACGCCCAGTCAGTAATCACCGAATACTTGGAGTCAGTGGCTCCAGATCTGATGGATCGGGTTGAAAGTTACCAAGGTAAGGACGACCTGTTTGATCACTACCGAGTTGGAGAGCAGATCGACAAGGCCCTGGAGCGAAAGGTTTATCTTCCTTCCGGCGGATCTTTGGTTATCGACCGCACCGAGGCAATGACCGTTGTGGATGTGAACACCGGAAAGTTCATTGGTAGCGGTGGAAACCTCGAAGAGACCGTAACCAAGAACAACTTGGAAGCCGCTGAAGAGATTGTCCGACAGCTGAGACTTCGTGACATCGGTGGAATTATCGTGGTGGACTTTATCGATATGGTCTTAGAATCCAACCGAGACCTAGTTTCCAGAAGGCTTATTGAATGTCTGGGCCGCGACCGCACCAAGCACCAGGTTGCCGAAGTGACCTCTTTGGGGCTAGTGCAGATGACCAGAAAGAAGCTCGGTATTGGGCTTTTGGAATCTTTCAGCGAACCTTGTGCGGTTTGTGACTCCAGGGGAGTAATAGTTCACCACGAGCCAATCGTTCGTTCTCGCTCCAACAACGAGGGAAAGAGCGAGAAAAAGCGAAAAGGCCACATGGAAGTTGCCAACGTGGTTACCCCAGAAAAGGCCCTCGAGATCAACAATGTAATGGCCAAGATCGCAGCCTCCACCCTCGGAAAATCAGCCGAGGTAGATCCAGACACCAAGGCCGCTGGCCTTGAGTCCATCCTGGAAGCCCTTCCGGAAGCTAAGCCCGATGCCAAGCGCAAGCCAAGGCGAGCATCCAGCGATGGAGCGGTTGACCCCGAGGCTTAGGCCCCATTAGACTAGGGATTTGTTGCCCAGGTGGTAGCAATCCAAACTTAGAAAAAGGTAAAACAAGTGGTTTACGCAGTAGTTCGCGCAGGCGGTCGTCAGGAAAAGGTTTCA
>JBIIXH010000036.1:0-7723 GCA_044338475.1 Rhodoluna sp. | reverse complement strand
TCGCGCTTGCTAGCTGGAACAAGCTTCGTCAAGGAAGCCTTTAGGCCATCCAACGAAGCTAAGAAAAATACTGTTAGAACCAAAATAATGATAAAGCCAAAAGCTCCGTTGAATAAGTTGATGCCAACTTGAACAACGCCTCCAACCAGGCTTGGCCAGTTGGCTGAGTCACTAAGGAAGTTGCCGGCGTTAGCTAGCGCTGACCCTACGGCACCTCCTAGTTGGTCATCCAGGCTCACGACAACAGGAATCTTGGTGATGTCTTGCAATAGAGCTGGTGCCTGGGCTAAGAAGTTAGTGCTTTGGGTGATCAGAGCCGGTGCCAGAGACCAAATCATTATGGCTAAAAAGCCAACTAGGCCAACGATGACGGCCAGAACAGCCACCGGTCTTGGAAGTTTGAGTTTCTCAAGACTGGAAACTAGCGGATCAAGACCCAATGCCAAGAAAACCGCGGCAAAGATGTATGTGATTACGCTGGCTAGTGTGGTGATTGCCCCGCCGATTAGCAAAGCGGTCAATACCCCTAGGCCGCCAAACAAACCAAGCTGAAACGCACTACTTACCTTGATGTTTTGAGAGCTCATGTGATTTCTTCTTCTAGGTCAGAGAATTCTTGGAAGCGGCAATAACTTTTTCTAGCTGCTCTAGGTACGAACCAACTGTTTTTCGCTCCACCTCTAGTTGCTGAAGTTTCATAGTTGACTCATCTAGCTCTCTTGCTACCCTTGCCTTGGCTTCGGAAACCAAGTTTCTAGCTTCGGCTTCGGCCATGGCAATAAGTGTCTCGGCTTGCAATCTCGCCTCGTCGATGGTTTTTTTGTTTATTGAGCGAGCCGCAGACTCGATTGTCTCTGCCTCGAGCGCAGCAGCACTAGTTCTGGCAATTGCAGTTTGCAGTTGAGCCTTAGCATCATCCAGATACTTCTGGGTCTGGTGAACTGCTTCTTGATGCTTGGAAAGGTACTCAGTTTCTGCCTCAGAGCGTCTTCCAGTTAGCTCAAGCTCTAGATCGATTCTTGCCTGCTCGCTAATCAACAAAGCTGCTTTCTCGAGATCAATCTCCCTAACCGTTTGTTTTTGTAGCAGGAGCCTCTTCTCAGCGATGTCTTTTTCGGCGTTTGCTTTGAGCAATTCAGTTTGACGCTTTGTGTCAGCTCTAAGCTTGGCAACCTCGGTTGCTATTTCGCCCCGAAGAGCAGAGGCCTCTCTGGCTGCCTCTTCAACAATTCGTTTGGCTTCTAGCTGGGCCTTGCTGATAAGTTCGTTAGCTTCACCGCGAGCAACATTTAGAGCACGCTCACCTTTACGGTCTGCTTCCGCCACCAGCGACTCGTAGTAACTGTCAGCTTCGTTCTTTTTGGCTTCAACCTCTTCGTTGATGCTGCCAAGAATCCTGATCTTTTCACCCTCGGCGTGGGCGATTAGCCTGGTTGCCTGATCCTCGGCCGATGCCAAGATGATTGCGGCCTGGTTTCCAAGACCCGCATAGGTCGGGGACTGACTTTCCTCTAATTTGAGGTTCTGAGCCTCGATTTCAAGCTTGGCTTGCTTGAGCTCTTCTACCAGTTGAGCGTTTTGTGCCGAAAGCCTAAGAATGTCTCGATTGAGGTCTAAAACAGCCTCATCAACCGCCGATTTGGCGTAGCCACGCAGTGCGGTAGGGAAGGAGGCGTCTTCAACTGACATTTTCGTCCTCCAGCTTGGTTGGTTAGAATAGGGAGGGCTCTTCGGCCCAAGTAAACAGTTTAGCTGGAATGGATAATCATGCGCTTTTTGATTGCAGCTACCCTGTTTATCCTGTCTGTCTCCCTGCTATTGCTGGGCTTGGCCCAACGAACCATTTGGGCCCCTCCGGCGGTCTATTCCGTGAACCTGGTAGGCCAAGAAGCCCAGCCATTCTTGATTATCCCTGCTGAAGCCCTCTCCATGATGCCCGGTGAGCCCACCATCACCGCCTCAGGTTCTGGAGCCGTGTTTCTGGCAACCGGTAAAGACATCGATGTTGCCGCCTGGGTAGCCAAAACTAGCCATTCCATTGCCGAGAGTTCAGCCGACGCCAAGTCCCTAGCTGTGATTGAAAAAATCGGAACGGGGGACTTTATAAGTCCGGTTGGCTCGGATTTGTGGATCAGCGAGGTTTCCGCAGATGGCCAAGCCGAGCTTGCGGTTCCAGCTGATCAGGGTCTTTCAGTTCTTATTGCCAGCGATGGGCTGACCCCAGCCCCGGAGAGAGTTCGGGTGTCTTGGCCAACCGAGAACTCAACAACCACCTCAGACATATTCTTAGGCGTCGGCCTTTCGCTGTTAGTTATTGCAATCTTGTTCAACATTCTGGCTCTGGGAAAGATGATTCGAAACCGCGGGCCACGAAGAAAGATGCCAAAGGCACCTCAGGGGCCAAGATACAAACCTCGCAACAAGGGCTATGACCTGCCTAGAAAAGGCAGAAGATCTGCCAGTAATAAAATTGCCTTGGTCCCAATCTCAATTGGTTTGGTCCTTGCTTTGGGTGGTTGTCAAAGCCCAGTTACCCCGATCAGTTCTTCAACCCCTTCGGAGTCCGCGACAACTTCGGTTGTCGACGAAATAGCGCCAACCCTAAACGAGCAGCAGGTTTCTAGAATCCTTGGCAACATCCAAGCTGTGGTGGCAGAATCCGATGCCTCAGGAGATTCAACCTTGCTTCAAACACGGGTAGGCGGACCCGCTTTGTTGTTCCGTGAAGCCAACTATCTTCTAAGAACTAAGTCACCAGATGTTTTACCGCTGCCTCCACTCAACACTTCGGTCGTTTCAATCACGATTATTTCCAAAACTGAAGGCTGGCCAAGATCGCTCATGGTTGTTACCGGAACCGGCGATGAGCTGCCACAGACCTTAGTTATCCAGCAACTATCGCCCCGTGAGCCCTACAAGCTGCTATACAACATGGCCTTACTGCCCGGTGCTGAATTCCCAGATGTTGCCGGAGTCAGCGAAGGTTCCATTCCGGTTGAGTCAGATTCGCTGTTTCTAAAGCTTTCACCCCTGGATATTGCAGCTGCCTACGGAGACTTGATTGACAACGGCGCAGCTAGCGAGTTCTTCGGCTTCTTTGACACATCCACTGACGAGTTCTATGAACAGATAGCCACAACTCAAAAAGATCAAACCGAGAGCTTGGAAGAAGCCACAACGCAATTCACTCACAGCCTGGGAGATGACAACGTAATCTCACTGACCACCTCCGACTCAGGGGCCATCGTTGCGCTGATCATGGTGGACACCTGGGAGATTAAGCCCACCAACCGAAACTCTGCCGTGACAGTCACGGGTGATGAACAATTACTGCTCGGTGTTGAGGGAAGCTCTCGAGGCATCAGAACAGAGTATGGCAACATGCTCTTGTTCTATGTCCCACTTGCTAGCAGCGATCAGAAGATCAAGCTACTAGGTGCAACCCAAACCCTGCTAAGCATTGCGATACTATAAATGACAATCGAATTTGGAAAGTCAGCTGCGAAAGCGCAAGGAGTTCCTGCTCTAGTCATACAAGTTGATTCGAATTCCATTCGAGACTATCTGGCAATTTCCGACAGCTTGCCGGTGCTAGTTCTGTTCGTCCAAGAAAATGACCCCAGCAGCCTGTCTCTTTTAAACACGGTAAAGACTTTGACAGAAAAAACTGCTGGCAAGATTCTCACTCTGGTAGTGGATGCATTGAAATCTCCAGACCTAGCTCAAGCATTTGAGCTGAAGCAAGTTCCGACCCTTCTTGGTTTACTAAAGGGTCAACCAGCACCACTATTTGCTGGTGACCAGCCAGCCGAGCAGGTTCAGTCGATCATCGACCGTGTGCTGGAGGTAGGTAAGGAAAACGGCTTAACTGGAACCGTAGCTGTGGAAGAGCCGCAACCTGAACTTTCCCCCACTCACCAGCAGGCTTTCGCAGCTATCGAGGACAATAACTACCCGCTTGCACAGTCGCTTTACGAGAAGGCTTTGGTTGAAAACCCCAATGACCAACTGGCTGAGGCAGGTCTTGCTCAAATCAAGCTTCTGATTCGCCTAGAGGGTAAAGACCTAGCTGTCCTCGCGAGCTCCACAGGTAACGCGGCTGAAGAGGTTCTTGACCGGGTCGATGCCTTGGTTGCCACCGGATTGGCAGCTCAAGGCTTTGAGCAACTACTTGGACTATTTGAGTCAACTGCGAAAGACCAAAGAGAGCCCATTCGGTTGAGATTTGTTGAGTTGTTTCTAGTGGTGGGCAACGAAGACCCCGCGGTTATTCAGGCTAGGAAAAATCTAAGCCTGCTTCTTTTCTGAGAGCAAAACATGACGGTATATCTAGATCACGCAGCAACCTCTCCAATTCGTGCCAGCGTTCTCGAGCTATACACCGCAACACTTTCTGAAATAGGTAACCCCGCCTCGGTTCACAGTTTCGGACAGCGCTCCAGGCAAATTCTCGAGCAGGCAAGAGAAGAAATTGCCAAAGCAATTGACTGTGATCGAAATGAAGTTATCTTCACCTCGGGGGGCACCGAAAGCGACAACCTCGCCATCAAGGGTCTTTACTGGAACGTAAATTCCCGCAGCCCAAACAAAAACATAATCATTAGCGCTGCAGCAGAGCACCACGCGGTTTTCGATGCCATCAACTGGCTAGTTGATTCCCAAAACGCCCAGGCTTATTTGATTCCAAGCGATGATCAGGGCGTTTTGGATCTTGCAGCGCTAGAAAGCTTCCTTGAGCAAAACGCTGACAGGGTTGCACTGGTGAGTGTGATGTGGGCCAATAACGAAATTGGAGTTATCCACCCAATTAATCAAATCACTGCGCTTTCAGCCAAGTTCGGTATCCCCGTTCATTCTGATGCCATCGCAGCACTTGGACACATCCCCGTTAGCTTTGCTGAATCCGGATTAGCTGCCATGACAATCACGGGGCACAAGCTTGGTGGGCCAGTTGGCTCTGGTGCCTTGATTCTTCGAAGAGACCAGAAGCTCACTCCCGTGAACCACGGCGGTGGCCAAGAGAGGAATCTTCGCTCTGGAACCCCGGATGCCTCCTCAGCGGCTGCTTTAGCTCTTACGGTAACTGAGGCGGTAGCAGAACAGGCTTCCCTTTCGCCAAAGCACCAGCTCATGAGAGACCGGCTGATTGCTGGGGTCAGGCAGATTGCCAAGGAGGTAATTGTCTCGGCCGAGCACGCTCCCAGGCTTCCAAACAACGCTCATTTCAGATTCCCTGGTTGCCTTGGGGACAGCCTGCTGTTTTTGCTCGACACCGAGGGTGTTTCAATTTCAACTGGTTCGGCCTGCACTGCTGGCGTGAGTGGCCCATCCCACGTAGTTTTGTCTTTGGGTGCTGATAACGATGAGGCTATGGGAACGCTTCGTATTACCCTAGGTCACACCACCCAAGAGCAAGATATCGAAGCATTCTTGAAGGCTTTCCCAAAGGCCTACGAAGGTGCAAAAAAAGCTGGACTAACCAGGAGATAGATGAAGGTACTAGCGGCAATGAGCGGCGGAGTTGACTCCGCAGTGGCTGCCGCACGCGCTGTTGAAGCCGGCCATGAAGTGGTTGGCGTGCACCTTGCCCTTTCAAGAATGCCTGGCACTTTGCGCACTGGATCAAGAGGCTGCTGCACAGTAGAAGACTCCATGGATGCCCAGCGTGCTGCTAACAAAATCGGGATACCGTTTTATGTTTGGGACTTCTCCGAGAGATTCAAACAAGATGTCGTGGATGATTTCATTAGCGAGTATGAGGCCGGTAGGACTCCAAATCCCTGCATGAGATGTAATGAACGAATCAAGTTCGCAGCCCTATTGGAAAAAGCCCTTGCTCTAGGTTTTGATGCTCTTTGCACCGGCCACTACGCATCTATTGAAAAAGATGAAAAGGGAAATCTTGAACTACATCGCTCACTGGCCATGGCCAAGGATCAGTCATATGTCCTGGGCGTGCTAACCAAAGAGCAGCTTCAGCATTCGCTATTCCCTCTTGGTAAAGCGGCCAATAAAGATGACATCCGCGCCGAGGCCAAGGCTCGGGAACTTTCCGTGGCGCAAAAGCCAGATAGCTATGACATTTGCTTTATCCCAGAGGGAGACACCAGGGATTGGCTTTCCGACAAAATTGAAAGAACCGAAGGGGCAATTGTTGACCTCGAGGGAAATCAACTAGCCACCCACGACGGAGCTATTGGTTTCACCGTTGGTCAGCGCAAGGGTCTAAACATAGGTAAGCCCGCTGCAGATGGAAAGCCGCGTTATGTGCTTTCGATAAGACCAAAAGAGAACATCGTTGTAGTTGGACCAGATGAGGCTCTTCTAATCACCGAACTATCCGGCTCCAAGTATTCCTGGTGCGGCGAAGCTCCTTCGAACACAACCGATTGGTTTGACGCGGAAGTACAAGTCAGAGCCCACGGTGAATCTCATTCATGCCGGGTTAGGGTTGCAGATAATCAAATGATCATTTCGCTAGCTGAGCCAATAAGGGGAGTTTCTCCTGGGCAAACAGCGGTTGTCTACCTCGGCTCAAGGGTGTTGGGACAAACCACTATCGACAAAACAGTGTCAGTAGTCATGGAGCAGGTTTGAACCAGAAAGAACAAGACAGAGCCAACGAGCTAGTTGATTTAATCAACAAACACCGAGCTGCCTATTATCAATCAAACACCTCTTTGATTTCTGATGCCGAGTATGACTTGCTAATGAGGGAGCTCGAAAAACTCGAAGCAAAATATCCTCAGCTGATCACAGGCGACTCTCCAACGCAAAGCGTCGGGGGAGAGGTGAGCCAGACCTTCCAGCCATCCACTCACCTCGAGAAGATGATGAGCTTGGACAACGTGTTTTCTGCGGATGAGCTTGATTCCTGGCTTGAAAAAACCGGTGGCGGCCCTTTTCTTTGTGAACTAAAAATTGATGGGCTTGCCATCAACCTTCGTTACGAGAAGGGCAAGTTGGTTTCGGCGGCAACCAGAGGAGATGGATCCGTTGGCGAGGACGTTACCCGAAACGTAATGACCGTCAAGGGTATCCCTCACGAGCTTTCAGGCAAAGCTATTCCAGAGGTGGTGGAAATCAGGGGCGAGGTCTTCTATGCACTGGAGGACTTCGCGAGGCTCAACGAGTCCCTCATTTCTCAAGGTAAAGCCCCTTTTGCAAATCCTAGAAACTCGGCTTCTGGCTCGCTACGTCAAAAAGACTCCAGCGTCACAGCGTCCAGGCCACTTCAGATGATTGTCCACGGAGTGGGCGCATTCAATGACAACTCCGTAAAGGCCCAGTCAGATCTTTACCAACAGCTAACAAAGTGGGGTCTTCCTACTTCTTCTCGCTACAAGGTTTACAAAACCGCTAAGGAAGTAAAGCAGTACATCCAAGACTTCGAAGCCAAGCGTCACACCCTGGAACACGAGATTGACGGCGTTGTGGTGAAAGTCGACGAGTTCTCCAGGCAGCAGTCACTTGGCTTCACCTCTAGAGCGCCACGCTGGGCTATCGCATACAAATACCCACCAGAGCAGGTCAACACGAAGCTTCTAGACATCAAAGTATCCATTGGTAGAACTGGTCGCGCCACCCCTTACGCAGTGCTGGATCCAGTTCGGGTGGCAGGTAGCGAGATTGAGTTTGCAACCCTTCATAACCAAGAAGTTGTTGTCGCCAAAGGAATCTTGATTGGCGACACCGTGGTACTTCGAAAAGCCGGGGATGTTAT
>JBIIXH010000028.1:0-8658 GCA_044338475.1 Rhodoluna sp. | reverse complement strand
CATAACCAAGAAGTTGTTGTCGCCAAAGGAATCTTGATTGGCGACACCGTGGTACTTCGAAAAGCCGGGGATGTTATTCCTGAAATCTTGGGTCCGGTTGTTGCGCTTCGAGATGGCTCGGAGAAAAAGTTTGCCATGCCGAAGAAGTGCCCTGAATGTCAAAGCACTCTCGCGCCAGCCCAAGATGGCGATGTCGACCTTAGGTGCCCAAACGCCAAGAGCTGCCCAGCCCAGCTGCGAGAAAGAATTGCATACATCGGCTCCCGTACAGCTCTGGACATTGAAGCTCTAGGTTTTGTAACCGCAGTTGCGCTCACCCAGCCCATGGAACCGAAAGAACCGCCAGTCAAATCGGAAGCTGACCTGTTTACCTTGACGCTTGAAAAACTACTACCAATCAAATCACGCGTTGTTGACGCTGACACCGGTGCCGCCAAGCTTGATGCCGAAGGAAATGAAAAAGTAGTCGAGTACTTCCGAAAAGCAGACGGCTCGGCCGCCGCAGTTGCGACCAAATTGCTGGAAGAGCTAGAAAAGGCAAAGTCGCAACCAGCTTGGCGAGTGTTAGTTTCACTTTCGATTAGGCACGTAGGTCCTGTGGCGGCAAGATCACTCATGAACGCTTTTGGTTCTATTGAAGAGATTTTTGATGCCAGCGAAGAACAACTTGCTGGAGTGGACGGTGTTGGTCAAGTAGTTGCTAAAACTATCAAAGAGTGGATCGCGGTTGACTGGCATCAAGACATTATTAATGCCTGGAAAAAAGCTGGTGTGAACTTCACGCAGGAAATAGCCCAGGGTCAATCTGGGGTGTTTGCAGGATTGAGCATCGTGGTTACTGGAACCTTAGAGTCACTAACCAGAGATCAGGCTGAAGAAGCAATCATTGCCGCCGGAGGCAAGGCTGCCTCATCGGTTTCTAAAAACACTGCATTTGTTTTGGCGGGCGCTAGCGCAGGATCCAAATTGGCCAAGGCAGAATCTCTTGGGATTGAAGTAATCAGTGAAGCAGAGTTTCTAAAGCGCCTAAAGGCTAATTAGTCTCTCTTGTTGTCCTCGTAGGACTCAACTTCGATTGGCTCGTAGCTAGCCCTGGTGCCTTCGCTGTAATCGATTTCCGCATCTGATCCATCGGTTATGGATGCCGAGGTGCCCTCTAGTTCGCTCTGAACCAGGGTCTCATCGGCAGCCACCATGGACTCTGTGGACATCAAAGACTTCATGGTGTTTAGGAAGTCTTCAATCTCGTTCGACTCAGACTCCCAGCGAGATAGTCGCTCTTGACCATCAACGATTACGGCGTTTGCGTAAGCCTCGGCCTTGCGAGCAAGTAGCTCTGCACGACGACGTGACTGGTTGATTAGGTTTCCAGCGTTTCGCTGTGCATCTTCAGTTACGTTATTAGCCTGCAATTTTGCCTCGCGAAGAATTCTCTCCGCTTCGGAGTTCAGTTCAGCTGACAATCTGGAAGCTTCCGCAACAGCCTTGTTGGCTTCTTCGGTTGCCTGCTGCGCCTGCTTAACTGCAGATTCATACATGCGAAGAGCTTCTTGCTCGCTCTCGTCACGCTTGGTCTTTAGTTCTGCCTCTAGCTCAACTCGAAGCTGGGCAGTTCTTTGAGAAAGTTCGGTAGCAACCGCTCTTGCCTCTTCGGTCTCGCGGTGGACCTGAGCACGCAACTCAGCAGCAAATCTTTCACCCTCGGAGCGAATAGCAGCAGCTTCACGCTGGGCGTGCACTGTCTTTTCAGCAGCTTCTGCTGCCTGGGTCTTGGCAGCTGAAATTGTTTCAGCACTCTTTCTTTCTGCCTCTAGACGGATTTCCTTAACTTTGCTCTCGGTCTCGGATAGAAGTTTCTGGGCAGCCGCTTCAGCCTTACGACTTAGTTGCTCAGCTTCAGCCTTAGCTGTCTCGCGAACACGAAGGGCATCTTGACCTGCATCGGTCATAAGTTTTCTGGCCTGCTCTTCGGCAACGCGAAGAGTTTGCTCGAACTGGGCACCAAGCTCTGCGTATCCGGTTCCGGAATCGCGCTTTAGGCGCTGCTTTAGGCTAGCGATCTCGCTTTTTAGAAACTCAACTTCGCTGGCAGCTTTGTAGTTGTACTCGCGTACGTGCTCAAGTTCTTCGCGCATGGACGCAAATGTGGTGTCTACCTCATCTTTGTCGTAGCCCCTAAATGCGACCGTAAATTCTGAGTTTTCCAATTGAACTGCCTTTTCTTTCGGGATTGGTTTTACGCCTAAGTCTCTACTTTAGTGCCCAAAAGGACCTCTAAATCAAGCAATTTCTATGTTGCTAGAATGGCCTTCGGACCCAAGACCCGAACTTAATCAAATTAATCAACCGAGAGCTTCCATGACTGAAATCACCCCCGAACTGGTCAAGCACCTAGCTGGATTAGCCCGTATAGAGGTAACCGAAGCCGAGGTTGCCCAGTTTGCCAGCCAGCTAGCCCTCATTGTTGAATCGGTTGCAACCGTCAAGGCTGTTGCCAGTGAAGACATCGTGGCAACCAGCCACCCTATTCCTATGTCCAACGTCTTCCGTGAGGATGTTGTGACACCTTCGCTGACCCAAGAGCAGGCTCTGTCCGGAGCCGCCGACAGCGACTCTGGCCGCTTCAAGGTGTCTGCAATTTTGGATGAGGACTAAATGACACTGCTGTCCAAATCCGCAAGCGAGCTTGCCAGCATGCTGGCTAACAAAGAGGTCTCTTCGGTTGAGCTCACTAAAGCTCAGCTTGAAAACATCGACAAGCTAAACCCCAAGATCAATAGCTACCTAACCGTTACCCACGAGCTTGCTCTCTCTCAAGCCAAACAGATAGATGACCTAAGAGCCAAGGGCGAATCACTTCCGGCGCTCGCCGGAGTGCCAATTGCTGTGAAGGACAACCTGGCAACCATTGGAATTGAAACAACCGCTGGATCAAAGATTTTGCAGGGCTGGGTGCCACCATACGACGCCACCGTGGTCAAAAAAATCCTTGCAAACAGAATGCCAATTCTTGGCAAAACCAACCTAGACGAATTTGCCATGGGTTCTTCAACCGAGAACTCTGCCTATGGACCTTCTTTGAACCCGTGGGATCTTTCTAGAACCCCAGGTGGTTCTGGTGGCGGATCCTCATCGGCTGTTGCTTCCATGCAAGCTCCGCTGGCCATTGGTTCTGATACTGGTGGATCGATAAGATTTCCAGCTGCTGTTACCGGAACCGTTGGGGTAAAGCCAACCTACGGAGCTGTCTCTAGATACGGATTGATAGCGCTTGGTTCTTCCCTTGATCAAATTGGCCCAGTAACTAGAAACGTAATGGATGCGGCTATGCTGCAAGACGCCATCGCAGGTCACGACGCTATGGACGCTACCTCACTGCCTGAGAGCTTGGGTTCGATGACCGAAGCTGCCAAGAACGATTCAGTCAAGGGATTAAGAATTGGAATCATCAAGGAACTCACCGGTGAAGGCTTCCAAGCAGGAGTATCTGAAAAATTCAACGAGGCACTAGAGCTGCTAGTTGCAGCTGGCGCAGAAATCGTGGAAGTAAGCTGCCCAAGCTTCCAGTATGCGATCGCGGCTTACTATTTGATTCAGCCGGCAGAAGCATCTTCAAACCTGGCTCGTTTTGACTCGGTTCGATTCGGTCTTCGGGTTATGCCAGAAGGTGCCGCAACAGTTGAGAAGGTAATGTCTGCAACCCGCGAGGCAGGCTTTGGTCCAGAGGTAAAGCGAAGAATCATCCTCGGTACCTATGCACTTTCTTCTGGATACTACGACGCCTACTACGGCAGTGCTCAGAAGGTTAGAACTCTTATCCAAGCTGATCTTGCAAAAGCGTTTGAGAAAGCCGATGTTCTGGTCTCACCAACTGCTCCAACTACCGCATTCAAACTAGGGGAGAAGCAGGAAGACCCACTTGCTATGTATCTAAACGACATCGCAACCATCCCTGCAAACCTTGCAGGGATTCCTGGCATGAGCCTTCCAGTTGGCCTTGCCAAAGAAGACAACTTGCCAGTCGGTGCACAATTTTTAGCACCTGCTCGCGAAGACGCAAGGCTATACAAAGTCGGAGCGGTGCTAGAAAAGCTTCTCGAAACCAAATGGTCCAAGAAGATGATGGACTTTGCTCCAGAGCTGAAGGTGAACTAATGGCCAAGGATCAGCTCATGGATTACCAAAAGGCTCTCGAAGCTTACGAGGTTGTTATCGGATTAGAAGTTCACGTGGAGCTAAATACCAACACCAAGATGTTTTGTGGCTGTGCAAACGTGTTTGGCGATGAGCCAAACACTAACGTTTGCCCTAACTGTCTTGGCTTTCCAGGAGCAATGCCTGCCGTGAACGGCAAGGCAATTGAAAACTCAATCAAGATCGGTCTTGCTTTGGACTGCGAGATTGCTGCAACAGGCCGCTTTGCTAGAAAGAATTACTTCTACCCAGATCTTGCAAAGAACTTTCAAACCTCTCAGTATGACGAGCCAATAGCCTTCGAGGGCAAGATCGACATCGAGGTTCCTTCCGGCAAAGTCTTCACAGTCGAGATCGAACGTGCTCACATGGAAGAAGATGCTGGAAAACTAACCCACGTTGGCGGTAGCACCGGAAGAATCCAAGGTGCAGAGTATTCGCTAGTTGATTTCAACAGGGCCGGAGTGCCGCTGGTCGAAATCGTAACTAAGCCAATCTATGGCGCTGGCGATGAGGCACCTGAGCTAGCAGCGGCGTACGTGCGCTCGATTCGTGAGATTGTTAAGAACCTTGGGGTTTCTGACGCCCGAATGGAAAGAGGAAACGTTCGCTGTGACGCGAACGTTTCAATTAGGCCAAAAGGCGAAGCAAAGCTTGGCACCAGAACCGAAACCAAGAACGTGAACTCTCTTCGCAGTATTGAAAGAGCTGTGAAGTACGAAATCCAAAGACAGGCGCACCTTCTCTCACAAGGCGTTGCCATTATTCAAGAAACCCGTCACTGGCATGAAGACCGCGGAGCAACTTCCTCTGGTCGACCAAAATCAGACGCCGATGACTACCGCTACTTCCCAGAACCAGACCTAGTTCCAATCCAGCCTTCCAAAGAATGGATCGAACAGATTCGCTCAACTCTTCCTGAGAAGCCAGCGGTTCGTCGTAAGCGCCTCATGGAACTTTGGGGCTTTAGCGAACTAGAGTTTCGTGATGTTGTGAACTCTGACCTACTCGACGAGATTGACGAAACAGTAAAAGCTGGAGCAAAGCCACAAGCTGCCAGGAAGTGGTGGACCGGCGAGCTTGCCAGAATTGCGAATAGCGAAGACAAGGACATTACAGAGCTTTCAATTACTCCGGTTCAGGTTGCCCAAATTGCCGAGCTAGTTGAGTCAGGAAAACTAACCGACCGACTAGCTCGTGAAGTTCTAACTGGAGTCTTGGCAGGCGAAGGAGACCCTGCAGCGATCGTTGCGGCTCGGGGACTTGAGGTTGTCTCAGACGATGGAGCATTACTTGCTGCAATCGACAAGGTTCTTGCCGAGCAGCCAGATGTTCTAGAGAAGATTCGTGAAGGAAAGCTCCAGGCAGCAGGCGCTGTCATTGGCGCTGTCATGAAGGCTATGTCTGGCTCCGCGGATGCTGCCAGGGTTAGAGAGCTTGTAATTCAAAGAGCAACAGAGGTCTAACCAGGCCCTTTTGGGCGGTGCATAACTCTGTGGATAAGTTCAAGCTTTCCCTGAAGGTTAGGGGCTATTTGCTGGGGAGAACTTCTGGCCTAGCTCCCATAATCGCTACAGCCTCAGATCCAGCCTCAGCACCCGCCCGAAGGGCACTCGCTACCACCTCCGAGGAAAGCTCCTGAAAGCCTGCCTCTTGAACTAACTGAGCTAGAAACCCACCACAAAACGCATCTCCTGCTCCTGTGGGGTCCACAAGCCTCGAGCTAATTGAAGCAACTTCTATCAACCCGCCATCTGCTTTATGCGCCTTGGCTCCAAGGTGGCCAGAGGTAACAACGTTGAGTCTTACTTTTCCTGAGAGCTCGAGAAGGTCTTGTTCTTCTTGGTTTGGAAATGCGATGTCCGCAAGGCCAATAAGTTCACGAAAACTATCAACACCGTGATCGTTTATGAATCCGTAAGAACCAGGATCAATTGCTAGCAGTGCACCAGCTGACTTTACTTTGCTAGCAAACGAAGAAACTTGCTCAAGAGATCTTCCAAGCAAGCTGTAGCCAGAAACGTAGACAACCCCAAAACCCGTCGGATCAACTTTCTCTAGATCTAAATCCTGGTTTGCTCCGCGGTCAGTCAGCATTGACCTTGTTTGCCCATCAACTAGCACCACAAGTGACCCGGTTGGTTTAGTGCTTGTTTGCAATTTACTTTGAATGCCCTGAGACTTTAGATCCTGCTCAAGCCTGACAACATCAGCACTTCCAACGCATCCGACAAAGCTTACTGCGCCACCTTTATGGGAAACCCAAGCTGCGACGTTGGCAGCTTGGCCGCCCATAGATTTTTGAATCTGAGCTTTGGTATCTGTGTTTGGTCTAATGGTTTCTTCGGGGATGACTATCAGGTCTTCGATTACATCACCGATAACCAAAATCTTGCTCACGAAATTGCCGCCCAAGCTTTCGCAATTTCGCCAGCCACCCGCACATTGTTTCGGGCTAGATCAAGATTGACTTCGAGCGAGCGGCCACCGGATTCTTCAACAATGAACCCAAGCAAGAATGGTGTTACGGCCTTGCCGGTAACTCCTGCTTTCTTTGCAGCCTCGAATGCGACGGCCAGAACGCTGTCGTGCTCTTTTGGATCCCACTGCTTCTCAACCGGAATTGGATTGGCAACAACTATTCCCTGACCGTGACCAAGCTCGTCTTGGGATTTCATTGCTGCTGCGATTTCTGCAGCTGAATCCAGGTGCCAATCTAGGGTGTATCCAGAATCGGTTAGCCAAAAGGCTGGAAACTTATTTGTTCTATAACCAATGACCGGCACTGACAAAGTTTCGAGTCTTTCTAGAGTCGCCGCTATATCTAGCACGGACTTAACCCCTGCGGAGACAACAGTTATCGGCGTTACCGCAAGGGTTGAAAGATCTGCAGACTCATCGAAGGTGTCAATAGCTCCGCGATGAACGCCGCCTAGTCCGCCGGTTGCGAATACTCGAATTCCGGCAAGGGAGGCAAGGTGCGCGGTAGCGGCAACAGTTGTTGCACCGGACGCTTTCTTTGCCGCAAGAATTGGAATGTCTCTAACACTGGCTTTTGCTAAATCCTCGTTGGCGATCCGGTCGACACCTTTGGCGTCAAGACCTATCTGAGGGACTCCATCAAGAATGGCAATCGTTGCGGGAACCACACCAGAAGACCGTAGGATCTCTTCGAACTCTTTTGCTGCCTCTAGGTTTCTAGGTCTTGGAAGTCCATGGGAGATGATTGTTGACTCAAGAGCCACAACCGGCTTGCCTGCAGCTAGGGCTTTCGAAACTTCGGGGGAGAGAACGAATGAGGTCATGAGATAAAGCTAGCTCTCTTTGAGTGATGAGAATCATCTATTGGGGTGAGTAACGGGACTTGAACCCGCGACATCCTGGACCACAACCAGGCGCTCTACCAGCTGAGCTATACCCACCATGTCTTTGGGCTAAGCCCGAAGCTTCTATATTCTATTGCGTTTAGAGCTGGTCGGCTATTTGCTTTGCCGCTTCAGATTCAGGACCAGGCTGTTCAACAAACACGGTTTGACGGTAGTAGCGAAGCTCAGCAATCGACTCTCTAATGTCAGCTAAGGCTCTGTGACCACCTGATTTTTTAGGCAGCTGGAAATACACCTTTGGGAACCATCTCTTGGTGAGTTCTTTCACCGACGAGACATCGATGTTTCGGTAGTGAAGGTGGGCATCTAGTTTTGGCATGTATCTATTCAGGAACATGCGGTCGGTGCCGATTGAGTTTCCTGCCAGCGGTGCTGTTCTTACCTCCGGTGCGAAACCTTTGACGTAATCCAGAATCTTTTTTTCTGCGTCTGCAATTTCTAGACCCTCAGCAAGAAGTGGCAGTAGGCCTGACTCCTTGTGCATCTGGGTGACAAAGTCTCCCATTTGCGAAAATGACTCTGGCCTTGGCTTGATTACAACGCTTAGCCCATCCTCATCAAGGATGTTCAGGTCAGAGTCGGTTACCAAAACGGCAATCTCCACCAGTGAGTCCTTTTCGACGTCGAGACCTGTCATCTCGCAGTCGATCCAGACTAAGTTCTCCAAAGACTTCATAAGTAAGAAAGCTTAGCGTTTGAGCGCTAGGCGCTTCGTCTTCTTTTTCTGGGGCTTGGCTTTTCCTTTGGGCTTTAGCAACTTCCGCTCTGCTCGTCCTTCGATGAGCCAGTAAAGAACTGGAACAATCACAAGGGTCAGCACTGTTGAGGAAACCAAACCACCGATAACAACTATCGCCAATGGTTGGCTAATGAAACCACCACCGGTGATTCCAAGAGCCAGTGGTGAGAGGGCAAAGATCGTTGCAAGTGCGGTCATCACAATCGGACGAAGTCGCTGCCTTGAGCCATCCATGATCGACTGCTGAATTGACTTACCCTGGTTGCGGTATTGGTTTATTAGGTCAATAAGCACAATGGCGTTTGTGACCACCACACCAACCAAAAGCAGCATTCCAAT
>JBIIXH010000092.1:0-4158 GCA_044338475.1 Rhodoluna sp. | reverse complement strand
AACATCTTCATCTGCTCAGCTGTGGTGTTTTGAGCCTCATCCAAAATAATGAATGAATCGTTCAGGGTTCGGCCTCGCATGTAAGCAAGTGGGGCCACCTCAATAGTTCCGGTAGCAATCATCCTTGGCACAGCGTCTGGATCAAGCATTTCATGCAGCGCATCAAATAGAGGTCTTAGATAAGGGTCAATCTTCTCGCTTAGCGTTCCTGGCAGAAAGCCAAGTCGCTCTCCAGCTTCAACAGCTGGTCTAGTCAGAATGATTCGCGAAACTTCCTTGCGCTGAAGAGCTTGAACAGCCTTTGCCATCGCAAGATAGGTCTTTCCGGTTCCAGCTGGACCAATGCCAAAAACAATGGTGTTTTTGTCAATTGACTCGACATACTCTTTTTGACCTGCCGTTTTTGGTCTAATCGATTTTCCCCTGGAGCTAAGAATGCTCTGGGACAAAAGATCCGGCTCAGTCCGTTTCAAATCCGCTGGGGTCACTTCTCTACCCGAAGTAACGGCAGAAATTATCTGAGTCAATCGCTGTTCGGCAAGTGCAACGGATGCTGCCGGACCGGCAATTTCAACTTCATTGCCGCGGGCTGTGAACCTAACGTCAGGGAAGCTTTCCTCGATAGTTCTAAGCAGCTTGTCTTCAGGCCCAAATACGAATATGGGGTCAACACCGGAGATTGCTATTACGACAGTTTTTGAATCTTTAGATTCGGATGATGTCAAGAGCCGTCCTTTGAGTTATCTGATAGAACATGGGCGTGGGCATGAAATATTGTTTGACCCGCTTCAGTTCCAGTATTGAACTGAAGCCTAAATGAACCGTTGGTGTGCTGCCCGGCAAGTGCAGTTGCCTGAGACATGATTTCACCAAGTACTGCCGGGGAAGATTCTTGGAGTTCGACGACATTCTGGTAGTGCTTCTTTGGAATAACCAGCAGATGAACCTTTGATAGTGGAGCGATGTCTCTAAACGCCAAAGTGTTTGGGCTTTCCGCAATAATGTCCGCGGCGATGTCGCCGGAAACAATCTTGCAAAAAATACACGAGGCCTCTGTCATGGGTTTCAGTCTAGTTTTAGCTAGCCCTAGCTCCAATTTCCCAAGGTTGCCTGTAGATAGCTAACCACCGCTACCCCCGCCGTGGAGGTTCTCAATATGCCACTTCCCAAACCCACCAGGGCAAGCCCTGCGGACCTAAACACCTCAAGCTCTTCAGGGCTGATGCCGCCCTCTGGACCCACCACGATAGCTATCGACTGATGCCCTGCAGTAGAAACGCTAGTTAGTGCGGTGGGGGAAGTTGGGTCCAAAACAAGGGTCAAATCGAATTGCTTCAGGCGTTCTGCTAGTTCACGGGTTCCTAGAACCTGCTCCACCTCAGGGATAAAAGGTCTAAGCGATTGCTTGGCCGCCTCGGTTGCGATGGTTTGCCACCGCACCCGGTGCTTGTCTTGTTTTTCCGGTTTCCAAATCGAAACCGATCTCTCGCTCTGCCAAGGAATAACGGTTTGGATGCCAAGCTCGGTGCAGGCCTGCACGGCCATTTCATCGCGGTCTCCTTTGGCAAGAGCCTGCACCAGAACCAGCTGCGGGGTTGGTCTCTCTAATTTTTCGAGGGACTCAACATCCAGCTCCAGAAAATCCTTTGATAGTTGGCTAACTTTCCCGCGGGCCTTGTTGCCTTGGCCGTCGGATACGGCTATTGCTTCGCCGACTTGAAGTCTTCGCACCGACATGGCGTGCTTAGCCTCAGCTCCAGCAATTCTTATCTTGGAACCTGTTTTGGTATCAGAAGGAATGGGCGAAATGAAAAGAGGTTCAACCACGGCGTCTACCCTGGAACGGCCCAGTTTTTCTTGGAACAAGTCCTGCGGTGTCGGACTTTCTAAGTCCTGCCAGTGTTCTAAATAGCTCTTTTTGCTTCGAGTCCAGCTTGGTTGGAATCTTTACCGAAAGAGAAACAACTAAGTCACCTCGTCCAGACTGACGAAGTCTGCCGAAGCCTTTTCCTTTAACGCTGAGGGTGTCACCGGTTTGTGAACCGGCAGGGATTTGAAGTTCGATTTCTCCATCGAAGGTCTTTATCTTCACAAGTGTTCCAAGTGCTGCTTCATGAAGTGGTAGCTCGAGCTCGCAAGTTAGCTCATCCCCTGAGCGGCCAAAGAGCTGGTGTGGGGCAATAGAAATGTCTACGTAGAGATCACCGCTTGGTCCACCGCCGAATCCAACTTCGCCGGAGCCAGAAAGTTGCAACCTGATACCGTCTTCTACTCCCGCTGGAATCTTTAGTTCGACATCTCTCCTAGCCCGAACACGACCTTGTCCGCGGCAATCTAGGCAAGGCTCCGGAATGATGTGGCCGTAGCCGCGGCAAGAACCACATGGGCTGGTAGTTACCATCGCGCCAAGAAGTGAACGGACCTGGGTTTGTACCTGACCGCTACCGTGACAGATGTCACAGACCTTTGGGCTAGTTCCAGGCTTCGCACAACTTCCGTTGCAGGTATCGCAAAGCACAGCGGTATCCACCGGGATCGACTTTTCAACTCCGAAAATTGCTTCTTCGAAGCTAAGTTCAACTCGCAGTAGAGCATCTTGGCCACGTTCTGCTCGAGAGCGTGGTCCACGCGTTCCGCCACCAAAGAACGTCTCAAAGATGTCACCGAAGCCAAAGCTCTGCCCGTCGCCGCCTGAGTCGTATCTGCGTCGAGCCTGATCGTCACCAAGGACCTCATAGGCGTGAGTTACCATCTTGAAGCGCTCTTGCGCGTCTTCTGAATCGTTAACGTCAGGGTGCAGCTCGCGAGCTAGCTTTCGATATGCTTTCTTGATTTCCTCTGAAGAAGCGTTCCTGGCAACGCCAAGAATCTCGTAGTGATCGGCCAAGAGTTAGAGCCCTCCAAGAGATTGAGTGAGATACCTTGCAACCGCTCTAACCGCACCGATGTTTGATGAGTAGTCCATTCTGGTTGGGCCGATAACTCCAACCTTGGCAACTTCACTTCCTTGATTCTCGTAACCTGAAACCAATACAGAAGTATTCGATAAAGCGTCAAGAGTGTTTTCTCTTCCGATACGCAGCGATACTCCATGTTGGTCTGCTTGCATCTCAGAAATTAACTTAAGCAATACAACCTGCTCTTCAATTGCTTCTAGAACCGGAGAAATGCTTCCAGGGAATTCACCTTGGCGCTTTGCGAGGTTTGAGGTTCCAGCCAGCAAAATCTTTTCCTGGCTATTGGCGTCAACTAGAAGTGCTATCTCAGGTATCACGATGCCGGCTAGTGCTTGCAGCGAGGAGTTAATCTCATCTTTTGCCGACCGAAGAGTTTTGTTAACCTGAGATAGCGGCTTACCCGCAACTTTATCGTTCAGGAAGTTTCTTAGCTTCTCGACCGCAGCAGCGTCGTAACCTGCGGCTACCTCCATGACATGTTGCTGAATTCGACCCGAGTCGGTAATTAGCATCAACAGCAATCGCTTTTCGTCGATTGCGATTAGCTCGATGTGTCTAACTGAGGCTTTGCCAAGACTTGGATACTGAACTAAAGCGATCTCATTGGTTAGTTGCGAAAGCAGCCTTGCAGTTTGGCCAAGGGTTTCGTCAAGATCGGAACTTTTTGACAAGAAGCCCTCGATTGCGGCCCGCTCGGCATTACTAATTGGCTTGACTTCGTTTAGTCGATCAACGAATAGGCGATAACCCTTATCTGTTGGCACCCGGCCGCTGGAAGTGTGGGGGGCGGCAATGAGTTCTTCTTCTTCCAGAATTGCCATGTCGTTTCGAATGGTTGCAGCTGATACTCCGAAGGAGTGGCGCTCAACTAAAGACTTGGAGCCAACTGGCTCATTGCTCTGGATGTAATCTTGCACGATTGCCTTGAGAACCTCGAGGGGTCTTTCTGGAATCAAGCTCAATCACCTACCTAGTTAGCACTCAAACGTACTGAGTGCCAATATTACCTGCTGGCGGTAAGAATTTGTCAGCTGGATAAAGCTCGAACAACTGCGTCGGCCAGCAATCGTCCCTTCAGGGTCAAAAGCAGTTTCCCCGCAATTGCTTGCGAGCCTTCAATCAAGCCATCGGCAATAAGTTGTGAAATTGCCAGCTCGCTACCTGGCTGCAGTTTCTTGATCTGCTCAATCGACATTCCAGC